>NZ_JBQDEX010000015.1:0-29850 GCF_052084945.1 Oceanisphaera sp. | reverse complement strand
ACCTCTTTAGGCCTTGCTATGGTTTTTAGTCGATTGAAATCGACCCTACAGAAGCTATAAAACCTGAACAGTTAGTTTTTCAGATTGGTATTAAAGCCCGAAGTGAGAGGTGTTTTGCTTTAACGTACAACGGTCAGCGTAAAGCGCAAAACGTACAGCGTTATTTTTGTCGATACCGTATTAGTCCTTTCATCTTTTAATCAGAGTTAATTATGTGGTCCGCTTTTTTTAATGCTAGCCGCCACCGTCAGGTGTTTGCGCTAGCCATGCCCATGGTGTTGTCTAATATTACCGTCCCTTTATTGGGGCTGGTTGACACTGTGGTGATTGGTCACCTAGATCATGCCTATTATTTAGGTGGGGTTGCGGTGGGCGCGACCATTATTAGCTTAATTTTTTGGTTGTTGGGCTTTTTGCGGATGTCGACTACCGGCCTTGCAGCACAAGCGGTGGGGGCAAGAGATAACGAACGACTCTTACAAGTATTGGCGCGAGCCTGTTTATTGGCAGGCTTGCTGGCGCTGATCATTTTATTATTACAGCAACCCATCACCGACTTGGCCTTTTGGCTGGTAGGGGGCAGTGCTGAGGTTCAAATGTATGGCCGTGAATATGTGTCGGTCCGAATTTGGAGTGCCCCGGCGGCATTAACCAATTTAGTGTTACTGGGTTGGTTGCTAGGAAATCAAAATGCTCGTGCCCCTATGCTGCTGCTTATTTTAGGAAACGGCGCCAATATTTTACTCGATATTTGGTTTGTGCTGGGGTTAGGCTGGCAGGTAAAAGGTGCCGCCGCCGCTTCTGTGTTGGCCGACTACTTAGCCACAGCGTTAGGAGCTTGGTTGGTGTGGCGCACTTTGCAGCACAGAGCGTGTTGGCCCACACCGGGCTTTTGGTTGCGCACTCTACAGCTTGACGCTTTTAAAAAGCTGCTAGGTCTTAACCGCGATATTTTTATTCGAGCGCTCTGTTTGCAGCTCACCTTCGCCTTTATGACCTTTCAGGGCGCACGCCTAGGTGATGATGTGCTTGCCGCCAATGCAGTGTTAATGAACTTTTTAATGTTTATTTCATTTGGCTTAGATGGCTTTGCCTATGCGGTAGAAGCCATGGTGGGTAAAGCGGTGGGGGCACGTAATCGTGCTGAATTTCGCTTAGCCTGCGCGCTTAATGTGTTTTGGGGCTTGGTGGTGGCACTGGTGTTTGTACTGATCTTTAGCCTATTTGGTTCTACACTGATCCAGCTTATTACCAGTATTACTGAGGTACAAGATCAGGCTCGTATGTATCTACCTTGGCTGATGCTGATGCCATTAGCTGCCTGCTGGTGCTTTATTTTAGACGGTATTTTTATTGGTACCACCCGAGGAGCAGACATGCGCGATATGATGTTGATATCAACCTTTGGTGTGTTTTTTCCGGTGTGGTTTATTGCGCAATCGCTGGGCAATCATGGTTTGTGGTTGGCCATGAGCTTATTTATGTTAGCGCGAGGTATCACGCTAGCGTGGGCCTGGTGGCGTATAGAAAACCGACAGGGTTTTATTAGCGACGATAGCTATCACGATATAACAATGTGATAGCTATTTTGTTAAATAATACTCGTGACTTAGATTGGACTTCTTCTTTTTAATAGAAGGCTTTCTAACTAGAGCACTTTACTTAAAAACTCTTGCGTTCTGGCCTGTTGAGGATGGTCGAATAAGGCCGCTGGCTTATTTTCTTCTAGAATTTTTCCTTCATGAATAAACACCACGCGGTCGCTTACTTCGCGGGCAAAGCCCATTTCGTGAGTCACCACCACCATGGTCATTCCCTCTAATGCCAGCTGTTTCATTACCGCTAGTACTTCGCCGACCATTTCAGGGTCGAGAGCAGACGTAGGTTCATCAAACAGCATGATTTTGGGGTTCATGGCCAAGGCGCGCGCGATGGCGACCCGCTGCTTTTGTCCACCGGATAATTCACCTGGGTAGGCATCGGCTTTATCAGACAGCCCTACCTTATCTAATAACTCGAGTGCACTTTTCTTAGCGGTGGCTTTAGCAGTACCTCTTGCCTTGATCGGGGCCAAAGTAATGTTGTCTAGCACTGTTTTATGAGGGAATAAATTAAAGTGCTGAAACACCATGCCGACTTCTTGGCGAATTTTATTAATGTCTGTGTTTATAGCCGTAATATCTTGGCCATCGATAACTACCTGCCCAGAAGTAATATCGTCGAGCCGATTTAAGCAACGCAAAAAGGTACTTTTGCCCGAACCCGAGGCGCCAATGACGCACAGCACTTCTTTAGCGGCAACATTGGTAGTTATACCTTTGAGTACTTCATTACTGCCAAAAGATTTCTTTAAATTCTTTACTTGAATGATACTCATGGTAAACGACACCTCCGCTCCAGATAGCTAGATAATAACGAGAGCAAATAGATAACGATAAAGTACATCGCACCCACCGCGATCCATATTTCAAAGGCCTTAAAAGTCGCGGCAATTTGCACCTGACCTTTTTGGGTAAGATCGGCAATGCCAATCACAGACAGTAATGAGGTGTCTTTTAAGCTGATAATGGCCTGATTGGTAAAGGCGGGTAGCATGCGTCGAAAAGACTGCGGCAAAATAACATAACGCATACTTTGATTGCTGGTTAAGCCCAATGAACGTGCTGCTTCATTTTGGCCCTTATCCAATGATTGGATACCAGCGCGGATAATTTCAGAGTAATAGGCACCGGCGTTAATGGCGACGGTAAAAATGCCAGCCGACTCTCTATCTAAGCTGATAAAGCCTAATGAATTTAAACCAAAATAGATAAAAAACAGCTGCACCAAAATAGGAGTGCCACGGATGATGTCGACAAAAATTTTTGCAAGCCAGGTTAACGGCTTGATGGGTGATAAACGGAGTAAGGCGAGTACTAAACCAATGCCAAAGCCTAAGATAATCGCAATCACAAATACTTTTATGGTGACTTGTAGCCCTTGCCATAAATAAGGGAGAGACTGAATGACTACATCCATATTTGAGTCCTTAAGTGCTAGGCCCTCATAAAAAAGTCGTTAACTCTCGCGCAATGTTGGCTTACGAGTTAACGACCTTATGAGTGCTTAATCTAAATAAGTGTTCATGATTTCATCGTATTCGCCGCTCTCTTTTAGATTGGCAAGACCATCGTTAATCATCTGTAATAGTTCGTCATTCTTACCCTTGAGTACCGAGATGCCATAGTCATCACCGGTGAGTCGTTCACCCACGGTTTTTAGTTTTAAGCCTCCAGTGGCGATGGCATAGCTGATCACGGGGTAATCTTCCATTAAGGCATCAGCCGTACCATTGGTAACTTCTTGAAACATAGAAGCACTGTCGCTGACTTGAATAATGCTGTAGCCATATTCATCGGTATTGTTATTGGCGAATGACGCACCTACGGTGCCATTTTTGACCACGACTTTTTTGTCGGGCAGGTCAACCAAGCTGGCAATATTCATGTTGTTTTCAGCCACAACTAATGACACGCCTGCTGCAAAGTAAGGGTCAGAAAAATCGACGGTTTCCTTACGTTTATCGGTAATACTCATTCCGCCCATACCAATATCTAGCATACCGGCTTGCATGGCAGGGATGATGCCTGAGAAATCCATTTGTTCGATATTAATTTCAAAGCCTTGGTCTTTAGCGATAGCGGTAATTAAGTCCACATCTATCCCGACCAACTTGCCATTTTGCGTAAATTCAAACGGAGGATAGGTATTGTCTACCCCTACGTTATAGACTTTATTTTCAGCATTAGCCGCGCTGCTTGTAGTTTGGGTCTCTGGCTTATCACAAGCCGTTAACCCGAGGGCGGCAACTAAACTTAACAAGGCTACGTTCTTCTTCATACTAACTTACCCCTTCCATAAGGTTATGTTCACATTTCACTTACACTCTAAGCGAGAGAAATACTAACTTTATAAAAAATCACTTTGTAAACAATGATGTATGAACTTGTCACTTAACTATTTTAAGCTATTAGAAAAGCCGATAGCTGTCAATTTATTGTTAATGAAATAAAGCGAAAGTGAGCGTTAGGACTCATGCTACTTTGAGTTATGCCGTTTGGTTTTGTATTAAGTGAGCTCAGCGATAATGGCATTGAGCGAGCTTTGCAGTAGAGCAACACTCACCCCTAATGACAGACCCCGTTTCCCACCTGAAACTAACACCTCTGTGTGTAATTGTGCCGAAGCATCGACGACCGTGGTTAGCCGTTTCTTTTGTGCAAAGGGGCTAATGCCGCCTACTTTATAACCGGTGAGTCGCTCCGCTTTGGCAGGCTGCATCATTTCTAGTTTTTTAACTCCGGCCGCCTTGGCTAAACGCTTTAAATTGACCTTGGCCGAAGCCGGCACCAGTGCCACTACCGCACCTTGCTCGCCTTCGGTGAGCAGTGTCTTAAATACTTGTTCTAATGGCACTTGTAACTGGGTAGCGGCATGAGCGCCAAAATCATCATGCGCCGTACATGCATATTGATGCAGGGTAAAAACAGCATTGCTCTTTTCTAAAAACAAGATGGCGGGTGTCATCACAAGGTCCGATATTGTAAGGCAGTAGGTGCAATTATGCCGGTATCTAGCTTGATAGCGAAGCGACAAAAAGCCCCAGTGCCGACAGGCACTGGGGCTTTTTTATATTTTTCTTACCGCTTAAAGCTGACAGCTATGTTTTAACCCGTATTGCGCATGCCGGCGGCGATACCGGCTATGGTGACCATAAGCGCCTGGTCTAATAGCGGATGTAGCTCCCCTTCATGTTGGCGCGAGCGGTTGAGCAACTCTGCCTGTAATACGTTAAGGGGATCTGTATAAGGATTACGTAATTTAATCGACTCTTTGATCCAAGGCTCATTAGATAGCAGCTCGGCTTCTTCTTTTAGTTGTAAAATAAGCGTCATGCTGTCTCGTAACTCATCCCGTAAACGCTTGCCCAAAGGCTTAAGTTCATTGCTCACTAACAAGCTGTCATAATAGGCGGCTAAGCTGATATCGGCTTTTAAAAACACCATTTCAAGCATATCGAGTCGAGCTCTAAAGAATGGCCAGCCTTCATTCATGGCGATCAGCGTATCTTTATTACCTGCGTTAATCACCGCCTCTAATCCTTTATGCGCCCCTAGCCAAGCCGGCAGCATTAAGCGGTTTTGTGTCCACGCAAAAATCCACGGAATAGCCCGTAAGCTTTCAACTCCCCCCTTGGGGTTACGCTTAGCAGGGCGTGAGCCCAATGGCAATTTACCCAGCTCTAACTCGGGAGTGGCAGCCCTAAAGTAGTGCACAAAATCCGGCTCTTCGCGAATAAGCGAGCGATAGTGGGCACAGGAAACATCACTCATGTGCTCCATTAGTGCACGCCATTCGGGCTCGGGCTCAGGCGGTGGCAGTAAGTTGGCTTCTAATACGGCACTGGCATACAGGGCTAAGCTGTCGATGGCCACCTTGGGTAAACCAAATTTAAAGCGGATCATTTCGCCTTGTTCAGTGACCCGCAATCCGCCAAGCGTTGAGCCTGGGGGTTGTGCCAAAATAGCTTCGCGGGCTGGGCCACCCCCACGACCTAGGCTGCCGCCACGGCCATGAAATAAGGTGAGTTTGATCTGTTCTCGGTCACTGATGGCAACTAACTTTTCCATGGCACTGTATTGCGCCCAGCCTGCGGCCATCATACCGGCATCTTTTGAGGAGTCAGAGTAGCCAATCATCACATACTGGCGACCTTGCATATAGTCGCGGTACCAAGGTAGGGCATATAACTGCTCTATAACCTCGGCTCCGTTATTCAGATCTTCCAAGGTTTCAAATAGCGGTGCCACTGGCATGGGGAAATTAACGCCGCACTCTTTGAGTAATAACTGCACGGCCAGCACGTCTGAGGGAGCACCGGCCATCGAAATGGTATAAATACCAAAGGCATCGGCGGGGTGCTTGGCAATCACACAGCAGGTATCTAATACTTCTTGCGTGTCGGCACTGGGTTGCCATTGGCTGATGGCGCTGTGTCTGGGTAACAGCGGGCGGCGTGATTGCAGCTCATTGAGTAAAAAGCGCTGCTTATCAGCCTCATTCCAATCGCCGTAATGGCCAAGCCCTAGGTAATCTGTTATTTCGCTTAACGCTTGGGTGTGGCGTTCGCCATCTTGGCGAATGTCGAGTTTGAGTAGGTGAATACCAAAGCAGGCGACTTTGCGGATCACGTCCAGTAATAAGCCATCGGCAATTTTTCTTAAGCCACAAGCTTGCAATGAGCGATAACACAATTCGAGAGGCTGGCGTAATTGTTCCGTGGTGGTAATTAAGTCACGGGCATCGGTACGCTGGCCTTGTACCTGTGCATTAAGATAGGTCAGGGTTTCGCGCAGATCTTCGCGCAGCGTGCGCAATAGAGCGCGATATGGCTCATTGGTTTCGCCGCGCATTTTAGGCAAAGACTCGGTGGCCAGGTGCAGCTCATCTGTGGCTTGTGACATCGACAGCTCAGAAACCAGCTCTTGAATGTCGGTTAAAAACAGCGAGCTGGCCATCCAGCGGCCAAGGAGTAGCACTTCTTGGGTGACTTTAGCCGTAACAAAGGGGTTGCCGTCGCGGTCGCCGCCCATCCAAGAGGTAAAGCGCACCGGAGCGGCATCTAAGGGCAGGCTCACACCTAATTGCGCTTGTAGTTGCTGATCGAACTGGCGCATAAATTGCGGCAGTGCTGGCCACAGGCTATTTTCGATCACCGCAAATCCCCAGCGCGCTTCGTCAACTGGGGTAGGGCGCTGGGTGCGAATTTCATTACTGTGCCAAGCTTGGGCAATTAACTGCTCAACGCGAGTGAGTAAAGTGGCTTTTTCCGCTTCGGGCAAGTCTAGCTCAAGGGCTGCTAAGCAGTCATTCAGTTGTACATGCTTATGAATAAAGGTGCGGCGGGTGACTTCGGTGGGGTGTGCGGTTAATACCAAGTCAATATCGAGGTCGGCCACTGCGGCTTTTATTTTATCTTCGCCAACATTGGCGTGCGTTAAGTGCTCCAGTACTTGCTGGATAGGGCCAGCACCTGCTGCTTGTTGAGTGTGACGTGACACGGTATGAAATTGCTCGGCGACGTTGGCCAAGTTTAAAAATTGATTAAACGCACGGGCTACCGGCAATAGCTCGTCATCACTGAGTTGCTTTAGGGTGTTGATAAGGCGCTCTTGATCGTGATCGTTGCCTTGGCGCGCCGACTTGGCTAATTGGCGTATGGTTTCTACTTTATCGAGAAACGCCTGGCCGTGGTGATCCTGAATGGTCTCCCCCAGCAATTGCCCCAGCAGACCTACATTGGCCCTGAGTGGTGCATGATTATCCATATTAGCCTCGTCTGTTTACGTTATTGTTGTTTCTGCGAGTACTTATATAGCCAGCTTGTAGCTGAGCGGTCAATTTTGCAGGCCGAGTAA
This sequence comes from Oceanisphaera sp., assembly GCF_052084945.1. NCBI lineage: Bacteria > Pseudomonadati > Pseudomonadota > Gammaproteobacteria > Aeromonadales > Aeromonadaceae > Oceanisphaera > Oceanisphaera sp. The sequence continues at coordinate 22,393 of NZ_JBQDEX010000015.1, read as the reverse complement.
ACAAAGGATTTGCGATCGGGTTCGAATATTAGGGGCAGCGCCAAGCGCCAAGCGCCAAGCACCAAGCACCAAGCGCCAAGCGCCCAGCGCCCAGCGCCAAGCACCAAGCGCCAAGCACCAAGCGCCAAGCAAAACAAAGAGGCGTGGCAAATGGGGTTTTGGTTCTAGGGCTAACAGCGAGATACCGGGGCCGTCATACCGGGCTGCGATCCGGTACCGGTATGAGGGGGAATAGATTGTCTGTCTTTATCTAGGCACCCTCTGCCTTCCCATTAGCACCGAGTTGTCTGTCACTACCAACATAAGACACCCAACCACAAAGAAGAGGCAGTAGGAATTGGCGTAGGCAACCCTATTGCCTCTTTGCATTTGTTCAACCGCTTACGGATTTGTAACTAAGTGACAGGCTTGGCGCTTGGCGCTGCTGTTATTTCTGCTCCAAACAAAAGCGGCTGACTAGCCCTTGGATAATATCCAAGGTGGGTTTAACAAAGGATAAATCTAAGTATTCGTCAGGTTGGTGAGCTTGGGCAATATTGCCTGGGCCTAACACTATGGTTTGGCAACCAAGTTGGTTAATGTAGGGCGCTTCTGTGCTGTAGTTAACCGCTTGAGCCGAGTGCCCCGAAATGTCTGCCGCCGCTTGCACTAACTCACCCTCAGTGTCTGTACTAAAGGGCGGATTAGGTTCATGTAAGTGAAAAATATCCATGGTATTCGGATGTTCTTGTTTGATGGGCTCTAGGGCGTGGTGCAATAAGCCCATCAGCTCTTCAGGCGGTACACCTGGAATAGGGCGCATATCAAAGCTTAATTCGCAGCAGGCACAAATACGGTTTGGGCTATCGCCACCACTAATATGGCCAAGGTTTAAGGTGGGATAAGGCACATTAAAGTGCGGGTTATGATATTTCTTTTTTAGCTGCCCTTGTAAGTCTAACAAGCGGCCCATGACCTTATGCATGATCTCGAGCGCATTAACGCCGTTGGCAGGATCAGAGCTGTGCCCACTTTTGCCGGTAATGCGAATGCCCTCAGACATGTGGCCTTTATGCATCATGACGGGCACTAACCCGGTAGGCTCACCAATAACGGCATAATCGGGCTTAATGGCCATAGCGCTGGCAATGGCGCGGGCACCGGCCATGCTGGTTTCTTCATCGGCGGTGGCCAAAATACGGATCGGCTTAGTGAACTTACTTAAGTCCATATCTTTAAGCGCTTCAATAATAAAGGCAAAAAAGCCTTTCATATCGATGACACCTAAACCATAGAGGCGACCGTTTTCTTCGGTTAATTTAAAAGGATCCTTGGTCCAGCGGCCTTCATCATAAGGCACGGTATCAGTGTGGCCGGCCAATAATAGGCCGCCATCGCCTTCACCATGGGTGGCCACTAGGTTGAATTTACCTGGGGCATCCTCTAGCTCTGTAACCTCCACTGCAAAACCCAGTTGGCTAAACCAATCGGCGAGTAAACGAATGACTTTTTCGTTACTTTGATCCCAGCTTGGCTCTGTGCTGCTAATAGAGGGGATAGCGATTAAATCGCGATACATATCCATCAATTTAAAAGGGGTGGCTGACATAGACTCTCCGTAGAATTGATAACAGACATTATTCGTAAAAACACTAGATTTATATTCAATAATGTTGCATAACTATTTGTTCATTGCTAGTCTAAACCCTCATTATTATTCGGGTAACTAGCGTAGCAAATGGCCATGATTTTCCTTTCTTTATTACTGCGACGACGACCACTCGCTTAAGCCATTATGTTTAGGGGCTATTGAAATAAGCTCTAGGGTGACATAAGCCCAGAAAACACGCTAGGCTGATGCCTGCATCTCAATCAAGCTAACTTCAAATTAACGGATACACCCATGTTAAAAGCTGCAATTATTGGTGCCAGTGGTTATACCGGAGCCGAGCTGGCCGGCTTAGTCAAAGCCCACCCCGAACTTTCTTTAGCTGGCCTCTATGTGTCAGAGGGAAGTTTAGACGCCCATAAATCATTTTCTAGTTTGCACCCCCGCTGGCGCGGATTAATCGACGAGCCCTTATTACCCCTAGATGATGAGGCGTTAAGTCGTATTCATACCCAAGCCGATATTGTGTTGCTGGCTACCGCCCATGAAGTCAGCCATGACTTGGCTCCTGGCTTTTTAGCCAAGGGTATTAAGGTATTTGACCTATCGGGCGCGTTTCGCGTACCGGGTGAGGGCTTTTATGAACGCTTTTATGGTTTTGCCCATCAGCATGGTGATTGGTTAGCACAAGCGGCTTATGGCTTGGCGGAATGGAATCAGGAAGCCATTGAAAAAGCTAAACTGATTGCCGTGGCAGGTTGCTATCCCACTGCGGCATTAACGGCGTTAAAACCATTGCAAAACGCGGGTTTCATTGCCGATAATAATAAGCCAATTATTAGTGCGGTATCGGGTGTGACCGGGGCGGGGCGTAAAGCCAGCCTAGCCACTAGCTTTAGTGAAATCAGCTTTAAGCCGTATGGGGTGTTAAATCATCGCCATCAGCCAGAAATTAGCCATCATCTTAATAAGCAGGTGGTGTTTCAGCCGCATTTAGGTAATTTTATTCGTGGTATTTTGGCCACTATATATGTGCAGCTTAATGATGATGTAACCGATGAGCAGATTGCCCAAGCGTACCATCAAGCCTATGACGGCCAAAAAATTGTGCGCTTAACCGGTCAGTGGCCACAAATTAATGATGTGGCGGGCACGCCATTTTGCGATCTGCACTGGGCGCGAGAAGGTAACCAACTAATTGTAGTGTCGGCCATCGATAACTTGTTAAAGGGGGCGGCCAGCCAAGCCATTCAATGTATTAATATTAACCAAGGGTTCTCGCCACTAGCGGGACTGGTTCAGGAGTAAGCAAGAATGACGACTCAACAAACCCCGCTGGTGATTAAGCTTGGTGGCACGCTACTAGAAAGCAACCATGATTTAGCGGCGTTATTTGCGACATTAAAGACCTTTATGGATGAAATAAAGCGCCCACTGGTATTAGTACACGGCGGGGGGGTGCTGGTTGATAATCAGCTAGGTGCCATGGGCTTAACTTCAACGAAAAAAAATGGCTTACGTGTGACGCCGGCAGAACATATTGGGGTGATTACCGGTGCCTTAGCGGGTACGGCCAATAAATTGTTGCTGGCGCAGGCCATTGTGCACAATATTAGCAGTGTCGGTTTGTGCCTGGGCGATGGTGGTTTATGCCGCGTGAGCCAGCTAGACCCTGAGTTGGGCTCGGTAGGACAAATAGAAGGCGGCGATGCAAGCTTAGTCAGCAGTTTGTTGAGCGGTGGCTTCTTGCCAATAGTCAGCTCTATTGGGATTACCCATGACGGCCAGTTGATGAACGTTAACGCTGACCAAGCGGGCACCGCCATTGCCGAAGTGCTTAACGCAGACTTAGTGATGCTGTCTGATGTGAGTGGTATTCTTGATGGTGAGCGTGCGCTAATTAATCAGCTAACTGAAAAGCGCGCCCTAGAGCTAATGGCCCAAGGGGTGATCACCGACGGCATGGCCGTTAAAGTAAAAGCGGCTTTGCAAGCCACTAAAAAATTAGGCAAGCCGGTTGCTGTGGGCAGCTGGCGTAACCCTGAACAATTATTATCGCTGCTGTCGGGTGAGTCGGAGTTTGGAACTCGGATTTCACACTAAGCCCCTATTTGATACCGGACCAAACTCACACAAAGGAGAGAAGATGCAGAATTTATTAAGCTTAAAAGATTACAGCAAGCAGCAAATTGAACAAATTCTGAACTTGGCCATGGATCTTAAAGCCAATCCTGCTAAATATGCCGATGCGCTCAAAGGCAAAAGTGTGATTACGCTTTATGAAAAACCCTCATTGCGCACCCGCGTTACCTTCGATATTGGCATTAATCGTTTAGGCGGCCATGCGGTTTACTTAGACAGCCAAAATGGGGCTATGGGCAGTCGTGAAACAGTAAAGGACTTTGCTGCTAATCTCTCGCGTTGGTCCGATGCCATAGTCGCTCGCGTGTTTGAGCATAAAACCTTGGTAGAATTAACAGAGCACGCTACCGTTCCGGTGATCAACTCCTTGTGTAACCTGTATCATCCCTGTCAGGCACTGGCGGATTATATGACCATTGCTGAGCAGCATGATGATTTGAGTAAGGTACACTTGGTGTATTTAGGTGATGGTAATAATGTGACTAACTCATTGTTGCTCGCTGGCGCTATTTTAGGTGCTACTGTCACCTCGGTTTGTCCTCGTGGCCGCAATGTTGATGCGCAAATATTAAAAGAAGCTGAAGCGCTGGCTGCCATCAGTGGCGGTAAAGTACAGGTGGCGGATAGCCTAGCAGGGCTAACTAACGTAGACGTGCTTTATACTGATACTTGGGTATCTATGGGTGATGAGACTCCGCTCGAGCAAGTTGCTGAGCTGTTTATGCCCTATCAGATCAATCAAAAAATGCTCGACAACACAGGTGCTAAGCAGGTATTACATTGCCAGCCTGCGCACCGTGAACTGGAAATAACGTCTGAGGTAATGGATGGCCCGTCCTCCTTTATTCTTGACCAAGCTGAAAATCGCATGCATGTGCAAAATGCCGTGCTGCTGACATTGATTAACAGGGATATGCACTAATGAGCCAATTTAAAAAAATTCTGCTGGCCTACTCAGGCGGTTTAGACACTTCTGCTATCATTCCATGGTTGAAAGAAAACTATGAAGGCTGTGAAATTATCGCCTTCGTTGGTGATGTGGGCCAAGGTGATGAAGAGCTAGAAGGCATTGAAGAAAAGGCGCTAGCGTCTGGTGCAGTGAAGTGCATAGTGGCAGATTTAAAAGACGAATTTGTTAACGACTATGTTTACCCAACCCTAAAAACCGGTGCGATTTACGAAGGTACTTATTTGTTAGGTACTTCAATGGCGCGCCCGATTATTGCAAAAGCCATGGCTGAAGCTGCATTAGCAGAAGGTGCCGAGGCCATTGCTCACGGTTGTACCGGTAAAGGTAACGACCAAGTGCGTTTTGAAGGTGCCATTGCCGCTATTGCGCCACAAATTGCTATTATTGCGCCTTGGCGTATCTGGGACATGCGCAGTCGTGAAGACTTGCTGGATTACTTGGCTGAGCGCAATATTGAAACCACCGCTAGCGCCACTAAGATTTATTCTCGTGATGCGAATGCGTGGCATATTTCTACCGAAGGCGGTGAGTTAGAAAGCACCTGGAACGAACCTTCAGAGCAAGCTTGGACTTGGACTGTTTCACCAGAGCAAGCGCCTGATAAAGCTGAAACGTTATCGCTAACCATAGAGCAAGGCCGCATTGTTGCCGTTGATGGCAAGCAGTTAAGCCCATTTGAGGTGCTCACTAATCTTAACGAACGTGCTGCCAAACACGGCGTGGGCCGGGTAGATATTGTAGAGAACCGTTTGGTGGGTATGAAGTCTCGCGGTTGCTACGAAACCCCAGGTGGTACTGTGATGATGGCCGCGTTGCGTGCCGTTGAAGAGTTGGTATTAGATAAACCCACTCGCGCCTGGCGTGAGCAAGTGGGCGCTGAGTTTTCTCACTTAGTCTATGACGGCCGCTGGTTTACACCTTTGTGCAAAGCGCTGATTGCATCTGCTGATGCCATTGCTGAAGACGTATCTGGTGAAGTGGTGCTTAAGATGTACAAAGGTCAAGTAACGGCGATTCAAAAGTCATCGCCTAACAGCCTGTACTCAGAAGAGTTCGCCACTTTTGGTGAAGATGAAGTTTACGACCAAAGCCATGCTGAAGGTTTTATTCGTTTGTATTCATTGGCCAGTCGTATTAAGGCACTAAACAACCTTAAAAAGTAAGCGTCACAAATATCAAAGGGGCTTAAAGCCCCTTTTTTAAGCTATCAGCTTTAAGGGACAGCTATCAGCTGTAAGTTAAAGAAAAAACATAAACTCTACAAAATCGGTCGAATGAATTCGACCCTACGATGGGTTCGAGTCTTTTTGTAGGGCCCAATTTATTGGACCAAAAACCGTAGCGCGGCCTCAAAGAGATCGATTGGTTTGGATGTTTTCTTTAACTGACTGCTTAAAGCTGATGGCTTAGTGCTGTATTTTCAGCTTACAGCTTTGTTTTCGTGCTTTTCATATAATTATCAGCCTGCCCGTTTATGAGGTTTGGCTTTCATAACAATTTAGCAATGTCGTTTAGGAGTACAGCAGTTATGGCACTTTGGGGTGGGCGTTTTAGTCAGGCGGCAGATGCCAAATTTCAGCAGTTTAATGATTCACTGCGTTTCGATTACCGCTTGGCAGAGCAAGACATAGTCGGCTCTATCGCCTGGTCTAATGCCTTATGCAAAGCGGGAGTATTAACAACAGATGAGCAGCAAAAAATTGAACTGGCACTGAATGACCTTAAATTAAAGGTGATGGAAGATCCCAGCCAGATTTTGCAATCCGATGCCGAAGATATTCATTCTTGGGTTGAAGGCCATCTGATCAGTGTGGTGGGTGATTTAGGTAAAAAGCTACACACTGGACGTAGTCGTAACGACCAAGTGGCCACCGATCTTAAATTGTGGTGTAAGCAACAAGTACCTCCTTTGCTACAAAAAATTGATGAACTACAAAAGCAACTCGCTGTGGTGGCTCGTCAGCAACAACATACCGTTTTGCCTGGTTACACTCATTTACAGCGCGCGCAACCTGTCACCTTTGCGCACTGGTGTTTAGCCTATGTAGAAATGTTAGAGCGAGACTTTACCCGTTTGCAAGATGCACAAAAGCGCATGGATACTTGTCCGTTGGGCAGCGGTGCATTGGCAGGGACTGGCTTTGCGGTTAACCGTCACGAATTAGCTCACTCTTTGGGCTTTTCGTCACCGACTCGTAATAGTTTAGACTCAGTGTCGGATCGCGACCATGTATTAGAACTAATGAACTGTGCAGTTAATTCGATGATGCACTTGTCGCGCTTTGCCGAAGATTTAATTTTCTATAACTCTGGTGAGTCTGGATTTTTAGAGTTATCAGACCGTGTTACCTCGGGTTCGTCCTTAATGCCGCAAAAGAAAAACCCCGATGCACTAGAACTTATCCGTGGTAAAACCGGTCGGGTATTTGGTGCCTATGCCGGTATGATGATGACCCTTAAAGCGCTACCGTTAGCCTATAACAAAGACATGCAAGAAGATAAAGAAGGCTTGTTTGATGCCCTTGATACTTGGCATGATTGTTTAGAAATGGCTGAAATGGTGCTGCACGACATTAAGCTTAATGAAGAGAAAACCCGTGAAGCAGCACAAGGCGGCTACTCTAACGCCACCGAAATGGCCGACTATTTAGTTAATAAGGGCGTGCCATTTCGTGAAGCGCATCATATTGTTGGCGAGATAGTGGTACATGCTATTGCCAAAAAATTGCCAATGGAAGATTTGCCATTAAGCGATTTTAAAGCGTTTAGTCCGCTGATTGAAGATGACGTATTTGGTAAGTTGTCATTAGAATCGAGCTTGGCTAGCCGCTGTGCTCTGGGGGGCGTGGCGCCGGATCAGGTAGAGTTTGCACTGACCAGTGCAGAGCGCCGGCTGACCAAGCGCGATAGTTCAGGTATTGCGGTGCGCAGTGCTCGCTTAACTGATTTAGACGCCATAGAGCGTTTAGTTAACTACTGGGCAAACATCGGCGAAAATCTACCGCGAGATCGTAAAGATTTAGTTAAAGCGGTAGGGGAGTTTGCCGTGACTGAGGTGCAAGGCCAAGTGAGTGGGTGTGCCTCTTTGTATGTGTATGACACCGGTCTTGCCGAAGTACGCTCATTGGGCGTAGAGCCCGGTTTTCAAAACCAGGGTCAAGGCAGTGCCTTAGTCGATAAAGTGCTACAAAAAGCCGAAGATATGTCGATTGATAAGGTGTTTGTACTGACTCGCGTGCCAGAGTTCTTTATCAAGCAAGGTTTTAGTTTGACCAGTAAATCATTACTGCCTGAAAAAGTGATGAAAGACTGCGATATGTGTCCTCGTCAACATGCCTGTGATGAGGTGGCATTAGAAATTGTCTTAAAAGATAAAGCGAGCTTACGCAAAACTGAACGTTAGAAGCGCTACGTCTTACGCTTTAGGTTACAGGTGGCTCCACGGGCAGCCGTAAACGGTCAGCTAAAGATAAGCAGTGAACATACCGGGCTTGCCCGGTATTTTTTTGCCTGCTATATAGTCTAAAAAAACAAAGAGCCGTCTTGGGCGTTTTGGTCGAATTCATTCGACCAAAAACCATAGCACCCTTAAAAACGGTCGAATAAATTCGACCTTATAGTTACTTCCTCTCAGGCCTAAAGAAACCGGTGAAAAATAACTCATATAAGCTTGCGTGTCGGCTTCAGATAAGTATAATAGCGCTCGCTTGGTACATTCAAGCGAGCCGATAAGGCTCTGTTAGCCGGCTTTATAGCGTCTAACCACACAAGCCCCCGATTTGGGTGGCATCGTTGTTAAATTACACCCCCTTTTTCATCTGAAAGAGCAGGCGGTGTAATTTATGTTCTTTATCCAATTGGAGCTCTGGTAATGCAGAACCAAAGAATTCGTATCCGCCTCAAGGCCTTCGATCACCGTCTGATCGACCAGTCTACTGCGGAGATCGTAGAAACTGCCAAACGCACTGGCGCCCAGGTTCGTGGTCCTATTCCACTGCCTACACGCAAAGAGCGTTACACTGTACTGACATCTCCACACGTGAACAAAGATGCACGTGATCAGTATGAAATTCGTACTCACAAGCGCCTAGTCGACATTGTTGAGCCAACTGATAAAACAGTTGATGCTCTAATGCGTCTTGACCTGGCCGCTGGTGTCGATGTCCAGATCAGCTTGGGCTAATAACGGAGAGGTTTATCAATGGCAATCGGTCTAGTAGGTCGTAAGCTGGGTATGACCCGTGTCTTCACCGAAGACGGGGTATCAATCCCAGTCACCGTTATCGAAGTAGATGCCAACCGTGTTACCCAGGTGAAAACACTGGAAACGGACGGCTATCAAGCTGTTCAGGTGACAACTGGCACTAAGAAAGCGATTCGCACTACTAAAGCTCAAGCGGGTATTTTCGCTAAAGCGGGTGTAGAAGCGGGCCGCGGTCTGTGGGAATTCCGCCTGGGTTCAGGTGAAGGCGAAGGCATCGAAGTGGGTGCTCAGCTCAATGTTGACATCTTCAACGATGTTAAAAAAGTAGACGTTACCGGTACTTCTAAAGGTAAAGGTTTTGCAGGTACTGTTAAGCGCTGGAACTTCAGCATGCAAGACGCTACCCATGGTAACTCGTTGTCACACCGTGTACCGGGTTCGATTGGTCAAAACCAATCACCAGGTAAAGTGTTCAAAGGCAAGAAAATGGCCGGACACATGGGTGCAGAGCGTGTTACTACGCAAAACCTAGAAGTGGTTCGTGTTGATGTTGATCGTAACCTACTGCTCATTAAAGGTGCAGTACCGGGTGCGACTAACGGCAATGTGATCGTTAAACCTGCCGTTAAAGCGTAACGTCTGAGGAGATAGTAATGGAATTGGTAATGAAAGACGCGCAAGCCGCTCTTGAAGTTTCCGAAACTACCTTCGGGCGTGAGTTCAACGAAGCATTAGTGCATCAGGTTGTAGTAGCCTATGCCGCTGGTGCTCGTCAAGGTACTCGTGCTCAGAAGACACGTTCCGAAGTGTCTGGCGGCGGCAAAAAGCCGTGGCGTCAAAAAGGCACTGGCCGCGCCCGTGCCGGTACCATCCGTTCGCCAATATGGCGCGGTGGTGGTGTGACGTTTGCAGCTAAGCCGCAAGATCACAGCCAAAAAGTTAACAAGAAGATGTACCGCGGCGCAATCAGAAGCATTCTGTCTGAGCTGGTACGTCAAGAGCGTTTGATCGTGGTTGAGAAGTTCGGTGTTGAAGCACCTAAAACTAAAGAACTGCTAACCAAGCTGAAGCAATGGGATCTGAACGATGTTCTGATCGTAACTGCTGAAGTGGACGAAAACTTGTTCCTTGCTGCTCGTAACCTGTACAAGGTTGACGTGCGTGACGTGAACGGTATCGACCCGGTTTCTTTGATCGCGTTCGACAAGGTATTGGTAACTGCCGACGCAGTTAAGCAAATCGAGGAGATGCTGGCATGATCCGTGAAGAGCGTATTTTAAAAGTTCTGAAGGCGCCGCATGTCTCTGAAAAAAGCACCCTAGTTGCTGAAAAAACGAATACTATCGTTTTTAAAGTGGCTACGGACGCTACAAAAGCTGAAGTTAAAGCTGCGGTCGAGAAGCTGTTCGAAGTTGAAGTTAAAGATGTTTGCACGTTAGTGGTGAAGGGTAAAACCAAACGCACCGGTAACCGCAATGGCCGTCGTTCCGATTGGAAGAAAGCCTACGTGACCTTGAAAGAAGGTCAAGACATCGACTTCATCGGCGGTGCCGAGTAAGAAGAGGAGCAATTCAAATGGCAGTTGTAAAATGTAAGCCTACTTCTCCGGGTCGCCGTCATGTAGTTCAGATCAGCAACCCGGAACTGTACAAAGGTAAGCCGTTCGAAGCCCTACTGGAGAAACAATCCAAGTCTGGTGGACGGAATAACCACGGTCGTACGACCTCTCGTCACATTGGCGGTGGTCACAAGCAGCATTACCGTTTAGTTGACTTTAAACGCAACAAAGACGGTGTACCGGCTAAAGTTGAGCGTTTAGAGTATGATCCTAACCGTTCTGCTAACATTGCCCTATTGTTGTTTGCCGATGGTGAGCGTCGTTACATCTTGGCACCTAAAGGTGTTCATGCTGGCGACCAAATCATGTCTGGTGATGCCGCACCGATTAAAGCAGGTAACTGCTTGCCGATGCGCAACATCCCAGTAGGTAGCACAGTGCATGCTATTGAAATGAAGCCAGGTAAGGGCGCGCAAATTGCACGTTCTGCTGGTGCCTACGCCCAAATTTTGGCGCGTGAAGGCAACTACGTTACCCTGCGTTTGCGTTCAGGTGAAGTACGTAAAGTACTGTCTGAGTGCCGCGCAACCTTGGGTGAAGTAGGTAACTCAGAGCATATGCTGCGTCAACTGGGTAAAGCTGGTGCTTCGCGCTGGCGTGGTGTTCGTCCTCAGACCCGTGGTGTGGCGATGAACCCAATTGATCACCCACACGGTGGTGGTGAAGGTCGCAGTTCTGGCGGTCGTCACCCGGTTACCCCTTGGGGTAAGCCGACTAAGGGTGGTAAGACACGTAAAAACAAGCGTACTGAAACATTAATAGTACGTCATCGTAACAAGTAATCGTTTTTTAGAGGTATCGCCATGCCACGTTCTCTCAAGAAAGGTCCATTTATAGACCTGCACTTGCTGAAGAAGGTAGAGAAAGCGGTGGAAAGCGGGGAAAAGAAACCAATTAAGACTTGGTCCCGTCGTTCAATGATCATTCCGAACATGATCGGTTTGACCATCGCTGTCCATAATGGTCGCCAACATGTGCCCGTATTCGTTTCTGAAGAAATGATCGGTCACAAGTTAGGCGAATTTGCACCGACTCGTACTTATCGCGGCCACGTCGCTGATAAGAAGGCCAAGAAGCGTTAAGGGGTAACAGATGGAAGCTATAGCTAAACACCGCTTTGCTCGCACTTCTGCCCAGAAGGCGCGCTTGGTAGCCGATCAAGTTCGAGGTCTAAGCGTAGACAAGGCACTGAACATTTTAACGTTCAGCCCAAAGAAATCTGCCGTTTTGGTTAAGAAAGTACTTGAATCTGCCATTGCCAATGCCGAGCACAATGAAGGTGCGGACATCGATGAGCTGACAGTGGCTAAGATCTTCGTTGACGAAGGTCCTACCATGAAGCGTATTCGTCCACGAGCCAAAGGCAGCGCGGACCGTATCATGAAGCGTACCAGCCACATCACTGTGGTTGTGTCCGACCGCTAAGAGGCTAGGAGATAAGCAATGGGCCAGAAAGTACACCCAAATGGTATCCGTTTAGGGATTACCAAGCCTTTTAACTCGACCTGGTTTGCGAGTTCTGAAGACTTCGCTGGTTTTTTACACAGCGACTTCGAAGTTCGTCAGTACCTGAATAAGGAACTGAAAAACGCGTCGGTATCACGTATTGTTATCGAGCGCCCTGCAAAGAGTGTTCGCGTGACAATTCACACCGCTCGTCCAGGCGTAGTTATTGGTAAGAAAGGCGAAGACGTTGAAAAACTGCGCAAGCACGTAGCCAAATTGGCTGGCGTTCCTGCCCAGATCAACATTTCCGAAGTGCGTAAACCTGAGCTAGATGCCAAGCTGGTTGCGGATTCAATCGCTTCTCAGTTAGAGCGCCGTGTTATGTTCCGTCGTGCTATGAAGCGCGCGGTACAAAATGCGATGCGTATCGGCTCTAAGGGCATTAAGGTAGAAGTTAGCGGTCGTCTAGGCGGCGCAGAAATCGCGCGTACCGAATGGTACCGTGAAGGTCGTGTGCCATTGCACACCCTGCGTGCCGACATCGATTATGCAACTTCTGAAGCTATGACCACTTACGGCATCATCGGCGTAAAGGTTTGGATATTTAAAGGTGAAGTTCTAGGCGGCCTACCAGTCGTTGAAGAGCCAGCTCCATCCAAGCCAAAGCGCAAAGGCCGCGGTAAGTAAGGAGACTCGGAAATGTTGCAACCAAAACGTACGAAATTCCGCAAAGTCCACAAAGGCCGCAACCGCGGCGTGGCAACCACTGGTAACCTGATTTCTTTCGGTACCTTTGGTCTTAAGGCGACTACGCGCGGACGTATTACTGCTCGCCAGATTGAAGCGGCACGACGTGCTATGACTCGTCACGTTAAACGTCAAGGTAAAATCTGGATCCGTATATTCCCAGACAAACCTATTACTGAAAAGCCCTTAGAAGTTCGTATGGGTAAAGGTAAAGGTAACGTGGAATATTGGGTAGCCCAGATCCAGCCAGGTCGTGTTCTGTATGAGATGGACGGTGTACCTGAGGCTCTGGCTCGTGAAGCCTTTGCACTGGCAGCTGCTAAATTGCCAGTTAGGACCACTTTCGTAACTCGGACGGTGATGTGATGAAAGCTAAAGATCTGCGTGAAAAAAGTGTTGAAGAACTGAACCAGGAACTGCTGGACTTACTACAGGCGCAATTTAAAATGCGCATTCAAGCAAGCACAGGTCAGCTGGAACAGACTCACAACATTAAAGCTGTACGTCGCGATATCGCACGTGTAAAAACTGTTTTGAACCAAAAGGCAGGGGCGTAAGATGAGCGAAACTAACGTTCGAACTCTGCAGGGCAGTGTAGTTAGCGACAAGATGGACAAGTCCATCACTGTAGCTATCAACCGTTTCGTGAAACACCCAATTTATGGGAAGTACATGAAGCGCACTACTAAGCTGCACGTGCATGATGAAAACAATGAATGTAAAAGTGGCGACGTCGTGACTGTTCGCGAATGCCGTCCACTGTCTAAGACTAAGTCTTGGACACTTGTTAAAATTATCGAACGCCCGGTTAAAGCCTAAGGTTGTTTAGATAATTTTATTTGGTCAAACGGCTCTTATTTAGGGCCGTTTGTTTTTTATGCTTTCTTTTTGAGATTTGGCAGTGCTATAATGCCGCGCCTTCAAAGGGCAGCCAATATCCCGAAAGGGTTTTAATAAAGTAATCACTTTAGCGGAGCACTAACATGATCCAAATGCAAAGTATGCTGGACGTGGCCGACAACTCTGGCGCGCGTAGCGTAATGTGTATTAAGGTCCTGGGTGGCTCGCACCGCCGCTACGCCGGAATCGGCGACATCATCAAAGTTACTGTTAAGGAAGCAATTCCTCGCGGTAAAGTAAAAAAAGGTGATGTAATTGACGCGGTGGTCGTACGCACTCGGAAAGGCGTTCGTCGTCCGGACGGCTCTGTCATCCGTTTCGACCGCAACGCGGCCGTGATTTTAAATAGCAATCAACAGCCGATCGGAACTCGTATTTTTGGGCCTGTGACGCGTGAGCTTCGTAATGACAAGTTCATGAAGATTGTTTCACTGGCACCTGAAGTACTGTAAGGAGTCAACGATGGCAGCTAAAATCCGTCGTGATGATGAAGTCATCATTCTTACTGGCAAAGACAAAGGCAAGCGTGGCAAAGTCACTAAAGTCCTAGTTGAAGCTGGTAAAGTAGTAGTCGCAGGTATTAACCTAAACAAGAAACACCAGAAGCCAAACCCACAACTGGGCCAAGCGGGCGGTATTATTGAGCAGGAAGCACCTCTCGACGTATCAAATGTAGCGCTGTTCAACTCTGCCACTGGCAAAGCTGATCGCGTTGGTTTCCGGTTTGAAGACGACAAAAAAGTTCGTTTCTTCAAGTCTACCGGCGAACTTGTGAAGTAATTGGAGTTTATACGATGGCGAAACTGCATGGTTACTACAAAGAAACTGTAGTAAAAGAGCTGATGAGTCAGTTCGGGTATAAGTCTATCATGCAAGTCCCTCGGATTGAGAAAATCACCCTGAACATGGGTGTGGGTGAAGCTTTGGCTGATAAAAAGATCTTAGATAATGCTGCTGCCGATATGGCTGCCATTTCTGGTCAAAAGCCATTAGTAACACTCGCTCGCAAATCCGTTGCTGGCTTTAAGATCCGTGAAGGCTACCCAATTGGTTGTAAAGTAACTCTACGCGGCGAGCGTATGTGGGAATTTCTGGAGCGTTTGATTTCTATTTCAATCCCTCGTATTCGAGATTTCCGTGGCCTGAACAATAAATCGTTCGACGGTCGTGGTAACTACTCGATGGGTGTGAAAGAGCAAATCATCTTTCCTGAAATCGATTATGACAAAGTAGATCGTGTACGTGGTATGGATATTACCATTACTACATCTGCTGACTCAGACGAAGAAGGGCGTGCTCTACTGGCTGCCTTTAACTTCCCATTCCGCAAGTAAGGGTAGGGTTATGGCAAAAAAATCAATGAAAGCTCGCGAAGTCAAGCGCGCAAAGCTTGCTGATAAATATTCAGCTAAGCGCCAAGCACTGAAAACAATAATTTCTGACGTGAAATCTTCTGATGAAGACCGTTGGGATGCCGTGCTTAAGCTGCAGCAATTGCCCCGTGACGCAAGTCCCTCTCGTCAGCGTAACCGCTGTAACATCACAGGCCGTCCGCATGGTTTCTTGCGTAAGTTTGGTCTGAGCCGCATTAAAGTGCGTGAGCTGATGATGAAGGGTGAAGTTCCAGGCCTCAAGAAGGCTTCTTGGTAAGCGAACACGGGAGTAATACAGAATGAGCATGCAAGATCCGATCGCGGATATGCTAACCCGCATCCGCAACGGTCAAGCAGCCAGTAAAGTGGCTGTGACCATGCCTTCTTCTAAAGTAAAAAAGGCAATTGCCCAAGTACTAAAAGAAGAAGGTTATATTGCTGACTATAATGTGGTTGGTGACACTAAGCCTGAGCTAGAAGTAACATTGAAGTACTTCGATGGTGAAGCTGTAGTTGAACTAATCCAACGTGTTAGCCGCCCAAGTCTACGCATCTATAAGAAGCATGACGCACTGCCTAAAGTAATGGCAGGCATGGGTGTAGCTATCATTTCCACGTCTAAAGGTGTAATGACTGACCGTGCCGCGCGTAAAGCCGGTATGGGCGGTGAGATCATCTGCTACGTAGCTTAAGGAGTCGATATGTCCCGTATTGCAAAGGCACCTATCAACATTCCTGCTGGCGTAGAAGTGACGTTGAATGGTCAGGAAGTTACTGTCAAGGGTGGCAAAGGTACCTTAAACCGTACTGTTAACGCTGCCGTTGAAATCAGCCAGAATGATAACGTGCTGACATTTGCCCCTCGTGAAGATATGGCAAATGCTGATGCCCAAGCGGGTACTGCCCGTTCTTTGGTCAATAACATGGTTGTCGGTGTTACCGAAGGCTTTGAGCGCAAGCTTCAGCTGGTTGGTGTTGGCTATCGCGCCCAGATTAAAGGCAATACTATTGCTTTGTCTCTGGGTTTCTCTCACCCGGTTGAGTATGCGCTTCCTGAAGGCGTATCAGCTGAATGTCCGACTGCTACTGAGATTGTTCTTAAGTCAGCTGACAAACAGCAGATCGGTCAGGTCGCTGCCAATATTCGTGCGTACCGCAAGCCAGAGCCTTACAAAGGCAAAGGTGTTCGCTATTTCGGCGAGCAAGTGCGCAGTAAAGAGGCCAAGAAGAAGTAAGGTAACACTATGCTCAAAAAATCAGCTCGTATCCGCCGTGCTACTAAAGCACGTGCCAAGATGCTGGAACTGGGTGCGACACGCCTTGTTGTTCACCGTACTCCGCGTCACATTTATGCCCAGGTTATTGCACCAGGTAGTTCAGCCGTGTTGGCTTCTGCGTCTACCGTAGAAAAAGCACTGCGTGAACAGGTGAAATCAACTGGCAATAAAGATGCCGCAGCAGTCATTGGTAAAACTATTGCTGAACGCGCTATTGAAAAAGGCGTAACAGCAGTTGCTTTTGACCGTTCCGGTTTCCAATATCACGGTCGCGTTGCTGCATTAGCAAGCGCTGCACGTGAAGCTGGTCTTCAGTTCTAAAGGTGGAGTCGAAAATGGCAAAAGTCGAAGCTCAAGCCGGCGATCTGCAAGAAAAGCTTATTGCAGTTAACCGTGTTTCAAAAGTTGTAAAAGGTGGTCGTATCTTTTCCTTCACTGCATTGACAGTGGTAGGCGATGGTAACGGTCGCATCGGATTCGGTTACGGTAAAGCCCGTGAAGTTCCTGCTGCTATTCAAAAAGCAATGGAACAGGCTCGTCGTAACATGCGTACAGTTGGCCTGAACAATGGCACCTTATTCCACCCGGTAAAAGGTCGTCACTCTGGTTCAAACGTATTTATGATGCCTGCTTCTGACGGTACCGGTATTATTGCCGGCGGTGCTATGCGCGCTGTGTTAGAAGTTGCTGGTGTTCATAACGTACTGGCTAAAACGTACGGTTCTACCAACCCAAACAACGTAGTTCGCGCTACTATCGGTGCTCTGGCTCAAATGAAGTCGCCAGAACAAATCGCCGCTAAGCGTGGTCTAAGCGTTGACGAAATTCTGGGGTAATTCACCAATGGCTAACAAGACTGTACAAGTAACACAGACTCGCAGCGCTATCGGTCGTTTGCCTAAGCATAAGGCAACGTTGCGTGGCTTAGGGTTACGTCGCATTGGTCACACCGTAGAGCTGGAAGATACAGCCTGTGTACGTGGTATGATCAACCAGGTTTACTATATGGTAAAGGTTGAGGAGTAATCGCATGCGTTTGAATACTCTATCCCCAGCCGCCGGTTCCAAGCCAAGCGCTAAGCGCATTGGTCGTGGTATAGGCTCAGGCGTGGGTAAAACCGGTGGCCGCGGCCACAAAGGTCAGAAATCGCGTTCTGGCGGTAAGGTACGTAACGGTTTTGAAGGCGGTCAAATGCCTTTGAAACAGCGTTTGCCGAAGTTTGGTTTTACTTCGCGCAAAGGCCTAGTTACTGCTGAAATCCGTTTGAGCGAGCTGGCTAAAGTTGAAGGTAATGTTGTTGATTTGAATACACTGAAACAAGCTGGCTTGGTTACCAAGAATATCCAGTTTGCCAAAGTGGTTCTGTCTGGCAGCATTGACCGTGAAGTGACTGTGGTTGGTTTGGGCGTCACCAAAGGTGCACGCGCAGCCATCGAGACTGCCGGCGGTAAAATCGAGGAATAAAAAGTACTATGGCCAAGAAACCAGGATCAGAAACTAAAAGCGCACAGGGTGGGCTGGGTGAATTGAAGAGTCGTTTACTCTTCGTTCTAATCGCGATTGTTGTCTTTCGCGCCGGCTCCTATGTGCCGATTCCTGGAATTGACGCCGCCGTACTTGCCGAGTTGTTTAAACAACAGCAGGGCACCATTATTGAAATGTTTAATATGTTCAGTGGTGGTGCTCTGGAACGAGCGTCTATACTGGCGCTGGGGATAATGCCGTATATTTCTGCGTCCATTATTATCCAGTTACTGACTGTGGTTCACCCGGCTTTAGCAGAGCTAAAGAAAGAAGGTGAATCTGGCCGTCGAAAGATCAGTCAGTATACCCGGTATGGCACACTCGTACTCGGCACCATCCAGGCCATCGGTATTGCTACTGGCTTACCAAATATGATGCCCGGGCTTGTGGTTAACGCAGGTTTGGCGTTCTATTTTACAGCCGTAGTGAGCTTGGTTACCGGTACCATGTTTTTAATGTGGTTAGGTGAGCAAGTAACCGAACGAGGCATTGGCAACGGTATCTCGTTGATCATCTTCGTGGGTATTGTTGCTGGTCTGCCATCGGCCATTGGTGCCACGGCAGAGCAGGCGCGTCAGGGGGAATTGCACGTACTGTTGCTGTTGCTACTGGCCGTGATTGTGTTTGCAGTGACGTACTTCGTGGTATTTGTTGAACGTGGTCAGCGCCGCATTGTGGTGAACTATGCCAAACGTCAACAAGGCCGTCAGGTATTTGCAGCACAAAGTACACACCTGCCCTTGAAAGTGAATATGGCGGGGGTTATTCCGGCAATTTTCGCATCCAGTATTATTCTTTTCCCTGGTACTGTAGCCTCATGGTTCGGTCAGGGTGAAGGGTGGTTTGCTAATGCACTACAAGAGGTTTCTCTTGCTCTGCAACCAGGCCAGCCGCTATACGTACTGCTGTATGCTACTGCCATCATCTTCTTTTGTTTCTTCTATACTGCGTTGGTATTTAACCCACGCGAAACGGCAGATAACTTGAAGAAGAGTGGTGCGTTCATTCCTGGCATACGTCCGGGTGAACAGACAGCGCGCTATATAGATAAGATAATGACTCGCCTAACCTTGGTTGGTGCTTTGTATATTACCTTTGTCTGCTTAGTGCCACAGTTCTTGATGACAGCTTGGAACGTCCAGTTTTACTTTGGTGGTACCTCGCTGTTAATTATTGTGGTCGTCATCATGGATTTCATGGCTCAGGTGCAAACCCACATGATGTCTCATCAGTATGGCGATGTAATGAAAAAAGCGAATCTGAAAGGCTACAACCGCTAAGATTCGGTTATTTACGGAGTTAAGCAATGAAAGTTCGCGCTTCCGTTAAGGCAATTTGCCGTAACTGCAAGATCGTTAAACGCCACGGCGTAGTACGTGTTCTTTGCACCGAGCCAAGACATAAACAACGTCAAGGCTAAAAAGTTACGGTTTAACTTGTAATTTAAAGGCGAGGTGGCTAAAGTAGCCACCCTCCCTTGTAGGGTGTCTGTACAGTCGTTGTGTATCCTTTACGGGCTTTGCAATGGCTAAAATATTAATTACTTTGTAGGAGTGCATAGTGGCCCGTATCGCTGGCATTAACATTCCTGACCATAAGCATGCAGTTATTGCGTTAACTGCGATTTATGGCATAGGCCGTACCCGCTCACAAATCATTTGTGCACAAGCCGGTATCGCTGAGAATGTGAAGATTAAAGAATTGGATGAAGCTCAGGTAGAAACCCTGCGTGAGCAAGTAGCCAAGTTCATTGTAGAAGGCGATTTACGTCGTGAAATCTCGATGAATATCAAGCGTCTGATGGACCTGGGTTGTAACCGAGGATTGCGCCATCGTCGCAGCCTACCCCTCCGTGGTCAGCGCACTAAGACCAATGCGCGTACGCGCAAGGGTCCTCGTAAACCGATCAAGAGATAACGGGAAGGTAGATTATGGCTAAAACTCCGGCTCGTAGTACGCGTAAGCGCGTCAAAAAGCAGGTGAGCGATGGGATTGCCCACGTTCATGCATCTTTCAACAACACCATAGTAACGATTACTGACCGTCAGGGTAACGCTCTTTCTTGGGCAACTGCAGGTGGTTCAGGTTTCCGTGGTTCGCGCAAGTCAACCCCGTTCGCCGCTCAGGTAGCTGCAGAACGTGCTGGTGAAGTTGCAAAAGAATACGGTGTTAAAAACCTAGAAGTAATGGTGAAAGGTCCGGGTCCGGGCCGTGAGTCATCAATTCGTTCGTTGAATGCTGCGGGATTCCGCATCACCAACATTACGGATGTGACTCCGATTCCGCACAACGGTTGTCGTCCTCCTAAGAAGCGTCGCGTATAACACTTCTTGTAGGATAGTTGGAGAAAGAACATGGCAAGATATCTGGGCCCCAAGCTCAAACTGAGTCGTCGCGAGGGAACTGACCTTTTCTTAAAGTCAGGTGTTCGTGCGATAGATTCTAAATGTAAAATTGATACTGCACCCGGTCAACATGGTGCTCGTAAGAGCCGTCTGTCTGACTATGGTGTACAGCTACGTGAAAAGCAAAAAGTTCGTCGTATGTATGGCGTACTAGAAAAGCAATTCCGTAATTATTATAAAGAAGCTGCTCGCTTGAAAGGCAATACCGGTGCGAACCTGTTGCAGCTGCTGGAAGGTCGTCTGGACAACGTTGTTTACCGCATTGGTTTTGGCTCTACACGTGCCGAATCACGCCAGTTGATCAGCCACAAGGCGATTCTGGTTAACGGTAAGGTTGTAAACATTCCTTCCTTCCAAGTTTCTCCCGAGGATGTTATCAGCATTCGCGAGAAGGCGAAGAAACAAGCCCGGATCAAAGCCGCTCTTGAGGTTTCCGGTCAACGTGAAAAGCCGACTTGGGTAGAAGTTGACGTTACAAACATGCAAGGCGTATACAAGCGTCTGCCTGAGCGTAGCGACCTGTCTGCCGAAATCAACGAACAGCTGATCGTCGAGCTTTACTCTAAGTAAAGCTAGCTTCTAGAGAGAGGACACAATGCAGGGTTCTGTAACAGATTTTCTTAAGCCGCGTCTGGTTGATATCGAACAAATCAGCCCGACTCATGCCAAGGTGACTCTCGAGCCGCTAGAGCGTGGCTTTGGTCATACATTGGGTAATACGCTACGTCGTATACTGCTTTCATCCATGCCGGGTTGTGCGATTACTGAAGTCGAAGTCGACGGTGTACTGCACGAGTACAGCAGCAAGGAAGGTGTTCAGGAAGACATTCTGGAAATCTTACTTAATCTTAAAGAAGTTGCTGTTAAGCTGGAAGGCAAGGATGAAGTCACCCTTACCTTGACCAAAACTGGTGCAGGTCCCGTAACAGCAGGCGACATCACCCATGGTGATGAAGTTGAGATTGTTAACCCAGAGCACGTTATCTGTCATCTGACGGGCGATGATTCTGACATCAGCATGCGTTTGAAAGTACAGCGCGGCCGAGGCTATATACCTGCTTCTGCTCGTGCTCACACTGAAGACGACGAGCGCCCAATTGGTCGTTTATTGCTAGATGCAGCTTATAGCCCAGTGGTTCGTATCGCTTATAATGTTGATGCGGCCCGTGTTGAACAGCGTACCGATTTAGATAAGCTGGTTATCGACATGGAGACTAACGGCACGTTAGACCCCGAAGAAGCTATCCGTCGCGCAGCCACTATTATGGCTGAGCAGCTAGAAGCCTTCGTTGATTTACGTGACGTAAGTGAACCAGAAGAGAAAGAAGACAAGCCTGAGTTCGATCCGATACTGCTGCGTCCTGTCGACGATCTGGAACTGACAGTTCGTTCAGCGAACTGTCTAAAGGCTGAAGCGATCCACTACATTGGTGATCTGGTACAGCGTACCGAGGTTGAGTTGTTGAAGACTCCTAACCTGGGTAAGAAATCTCTAACTGAGATTAAAGACGTGTTGGCGTCTCGTGGTTTATCTTTAGGCATGCGCCTAGAGAATTGGCCGCCAGCCAGCATCGCTGATGAATAAGCCGGGTCACGGGTTTTACAGATTTAGTTAGGAAGGATTAGGTCATGCGCCATCGCAAGAGTGGTCGTCAACTTAACCGGAACAGCAGCCACCGTCAGGCAATGTTCCGCAACATGGCTAGCTCCTTGGTTCGTCATGCAGTTATTAAGACGACTTTACCCAAGGCCAAAGAACTACGTCGCGTAGTTGAGCCTTTGATCACATTGGCTAAAAGCGACACAGTCGCTAACCGTCGTTTAGCATTTGCCCGTACTCGCGATAGCGAAGTAGTGGGTATTCTGTTCAACGATTTGGGACCTCGCTACCAGGAGCGTCCGGGTGGATACACCCGCATCCTGAAGTGTGGTTTCCGTGCTGGAGATAACGCACCTATGGCTTATATTGAGCTGGTAGGTCGTGATCTTGAAGCAGAAGCAGCTACTGAAGAGTAAGCATACAAAGCCGGGTTCGCCCGGCTTTTTCTTGCCTGTCATTTAGAGAATCCCCCCCTTCATACTGTCTTACGCCTTAAACTCTTAAATATATCCCTTCTTATATAGTCGAATGACATATTCGAACACCCTGCCAATTATCGTCTTACTATTTATTACTTCTGTAGGTGCTGCTTCAGCTG
>NZ_JBQDEX010000014.1:0-30632 GCF_052084945.1 Oceanisphaera sp. | reverse complement strand
CTTACTATTATCGCTTGGGCCTTATGGGGCGTGTTTAGCTTAGTGATTTTAGCCAGCGTATTGCTGGGGCATTATGGTGGTGTGGGGCGCTATGTTGATAAGTTGCTGGCACACATGCGCCGAGTGGCCGATGGTGATTTATCCCATAGAGCGGCATTAAATGGGCCTAAAGAAGTGGCGAGTTTAGCGAATGGGTTAAACCAGATGTTAGACAGCATAGAGCAGGCACACCGCGAGTTAGATGCGCACCGTGCAGCAGAAACCCAGTTAGTGGCGCGCCTTAAAGACAATGAAAAAATGGTGGCTATTGGCAGCATGGCACAAGGCATTGCCCATGAGCTGGGGGCACCATTAAGTGTGATTGATGGCCGCGCTCGGCGGCTGGAGCGGGTAGGAAGTTTAAATGAGCAACAGCAACGTAACTTAGCGGGCATTCGCTCTCAGGTCGATAGGTTAACGCGCACTGTGCGCCAGTTACTGGATTACTGTCGCCCAGCCGCCACTCAGCCCCGAAAGCTAACGATGAATGTACTACTCCCAGATGTACTTGCCGCTATTGCGCCTGAACTTGAGGCTAAAGACTGCCAATTAACCACCCAGTTACCCGAGTGTCTGCCAGAGGTGTGGGCCGATGCCGGTCGCTTAGAGTTGGCATTGCTTAATTTATTACGCAACGCTTTGCAGGCCGCTGAAGGTGGCATTGGGGTTTGGGTTGCGGCCAATAGCCATTGGCTGGTGATCCGTATTATTGATGATGGTCACGGCTTGCCCGAGGGCTGCGCTGTGGCTCAGCTGACAGAGCCTTTTTTTACCACTAAGTCGCCCGGTGAAGGCACCGGTTTGGGGCTGGCTATTGTGCAGGCGGTGGCTGAGGAACAAGGCGGCTACTTTACCCTAAGTAATTACACTGACGGCGGCTGTGTAGCCTGTTTAATGCTGTCATTGACTCCCGCCAGTAACAAGGAAGCATGAGCATGGCACAAGCACAACATATTTTGCTGGTGGAAGATGACAGTGGCTTGCGAGAGCTATTGCAAGAAGAGCTAGAAGCAGAAGGCTATCAGGTGCGTGCCTGTGGCGATGCCGAGCAAGGTGTGGCGTTATTACAAAACCATCCGCCAGACTTATTGATTAGTGACTTACGCTTGCCGGGAGCTAACGGCTTAAGTTTGCTACCTGCATTAAGTGCGAATGATATTCCCCCTGCGGTGTTAATTATTACCGCCTTTGGTTCAGTGCAGCAGGCCGTTAAAGCGCTACAAGCAGGGGCCGATGATTTTTTAACTAAGCCCTTAGAAATGGATCACTTCCTACTTACTGTTGCTAAGTTGCTAGAAAATCGTCGATTACGTAGCGAAGTGCAGCATTATCGCAGCTTGCTCGCCGTTGAGCAGTTTAATGGCATTATCGGCCAAAGCCCGGCTATGGCGCAGTTATTTCATCAAATTCGCCAAATTGCCTCCGCCGATGGCCCTGTGTTAGTGCAGGGGGAGAGCGGCACCGGTAAAGAGTTAGTGGCTCGTGCCTTACACGATCAAAGTGCGCGCAGTCAGGGCCCTTACATGGTAGTGAACTGCGGTGGTATTCCCAGTGAGCTAATGGAAAGTGAGTTTTTTGGTCATGCAGCGGGCGCTTTTACCGGCGCACGTACGCAGCGAGCCGGCTTATTTCAACAAGCCAACGGCGGCACCTTATTGCTGGACGAGCTAGGTGAAATGCCACTGACCTTACAGGCCAAATTGCTGCGCGTGTTGCAAGATGGCAAGGTGCGGCCTGTGGGGAGCGATCATGAAATTCAGCTAGATGTACGCATTATTGCCGCCACTAACCGCAACTTAACCGAGGCGGTGAGTGATGGCAGTTTTCGGGAAGACTTATTTTATCGTCTAGAAACCTTTGCTCTACAAGTACCGCCCTTGCGTGCGCGGGGTGATGATATACAGCGCTTAATTGGCTTCTTTTTAACGCAGTTTAATGCTCGCCAACAGCGTCATGTAAAAGGCTTTAGCGATGAAGCATTGGCATTGCTGCAAGCGTATCCCTTTCCGGGCAATGTGCGTGAGCTACAAAATGCGGTAGAACGCGCCGCGACTTTTACGGACAGCCCATTAATTGAACCGCACCATTTACCGCAGCGCATTTGCCAGCAAGCCGAGCCGGCATTATCAGCAGAGCTTAGGGGGGCGGAGCCAAGTGCAACTCAAGTAATCCGTGATCAAGACGCCGATAGTATGGCAACGCTTGAGACCATACAGCGGGAGTATATTCACCGAGTGCTTGCCGCAACCGGCAATAATAAACGCCGCGCTGCCGATATTCTCGGTATTACCCGGCGCACCCTCTACCGTTGGATAGAATAAAAGCCGCGATACGCTTTACGCCGTACGCTGTCAGTTAAAGATAAGTTCAACAGATTTCTTTAGGTACTATGCCGTCATACTGGCGTGCCCCGGTATCTCGCACTTGAGTGTTTATTGCTAAATCTAAATCGAGATCCTGAAACGAGTTCAGGAAGACGGCAAAAATACCTAACTTTGTAGCTCGGCGCTTTAGCTGCCTGCTCTGCGGAGCAGTAAGGGTTTAATCTGTTTTTAACGTATGGCGTATCGCGTAAGGCTTACAGCTTGGTTTCGAAGGGCTGATATTGAATTTTATTCACATACCACTCTTTAATACCCGATGGCGTTTGCACCAAGACTTCGTCGTCTACTTGCTTGCCAATGAGTGCGCGGGCCATGGGCGAGTTAATGGTAATGTAGTTATTTTTAGGATCGATTTCATCCGTGCCCACAATGCGATAGCGCACTATGTCACCTGCGTCATTTTCCAGCTCAACCCAAGCGCCAAAAAACACTTTGCCGTCTTGGCGTGGGTCATAATCAACAATTTGCAGGGCGTCTAGACGCTTCATTAAAAAGCGTACTCGGCGGTCGATTTCGCGCAACCTACGTTTGCCGTAAATGTATTCAGCGTTCTCACTTCGGTCGCCGAGGGCCGCCGCTTCCGATACCGCTTGGGTGACGGCGGGGCGCTCAACTTTCCACAGTTCTTTTAACTCTTCATCTAGCTTATGCCAGCCAGCGCGGGTGATCAGGTTGGTTTTCATCCGTTTTCATCTCGTTAATGGCCAAACAAATAGAGGGGCATTGTGGCTGAGCAGGATAGAAGAAGAAAGTACCTCAGCGGCTTTGAGGCACTTCTCTCGTCGGCTTGGCGTGTTATTGGCCTAAATGATCCAGTGGCAGTGCGGTTTCGTGTTTAATACGTTGTAGCACAAAGCTTGAGCGTACGCCGAACACGCCATTGAGGTGGGTAAGCTTGCCCAATAAAAACTGTTGGTAATGAGATCGTAGTTATAACTCCTGAAGAAAGTAAATAGTGGGAGGCTGAAGCTATTAGATATGGATAATGATATTATTAATCAAATCAGAGCCGAGAAAGCTTGTCTTACTGGGTTTTCTGTTCTTAATTAACCGGCTGCCGAGTAGGTTATCCTCAGTTCCATGAAATTGTTCATGACATTTATTCCAGCTAGGACTTCACCGACCTGTCCGTTGTTGTGATTCGAGCTCAACTTGGATAAGTGTTCATCCAGATTTTCTTGATACACAGTACTTCAGGAATGGGGTAATCTGCTTTCTAGATACAGGTGCGGATCGCGGCAACTCGTTAACCTGCTCCTTTTAGCTTCGATGCTGACGGTCGTCTGCACCCTTTACGTTTTCAGTAGAGCAAGCGCTCCCACGATCAAAGCACGCATACCTTCCGTGATCTCTGCTGCCATTTCGGCTTCATCCACCTGGCTGTCTGTATCTGCTGATACGCTTACCTGGCTAGCAACTGAATAAACAGTGTCAGTAACGGCAATGCAATGAAAAGTAATGGTTGCGAGTAGCCAGCGTGTTTGTGCCTTTGACAGGCCATAGATAGTTGCCACGGCGTTGTGATGCTCGTCTATTTTTGCAAGCATCGGCTCAGTGGCGGCAGATCTGCGAATTAAATAGGGTGCCAAGCCGGGATGATCTCTCACAAAAATGCTGACTTCATCGGTGAAATGAAACAGATACTCCTGTAATGCCTTACTGCTAGGACCCAATGGAGAAGGAAGTTGCCAGCGGTAGAAAATCTCTTCGGCCACCATATTTTTGAGCGCATCCAAACCGGAAACGTGTTTGTAGAGTGCCATATGGCTAACTCCGAGGGCGGTGGCTACTCCGACAAAAGTGATGTTAGGCAGACCCATGTTGATGCCAGCATCGACGATTCGCTCGCGTGTGATTGTTCTAGGCCGCCCTCGAGTCGTTGTTTTTGATGATGAACTCATAATAATTCCAGTAGCTAAAGCTATGCTTATCTAGCCACATAGCCAACAGAAATTCAATTAGTTTATTGTGTTGAAACTAAATTGAAGTTAGCTTATCTTATTGAGATTGATTATCACTTTCACTGTTCCCTAGGAGCATGTCAATCAATGATGCCGTCAAACCGATCTCTTCAGGGCCTTTTGCTCTGATAGCGTTGTTCTGGCTGCTGTGTACTTACTCTCAGCGAGTCTTTCCCGTCAGACAGGGTTGATCCCATTCAGCGCAGGGTGAAGTTTGAGTAATCGGTGCAAATGGTTTTTGCGAACCTGCAGGATGCAGGGAGCTAGCCCAGTGTATTGATAATAAAAATAAACAGGTGAGTTAGCTGAATGAAAAGCTGAAATATATTCAACAGGCAGGCCTGTTAATAAGTAAGCTGAATGCAGAGAGAACCGGTAATATTTTTTACTCCGCAAGCTTAGTATGTGACTGCCGCCATATACGCTCATTAAATATATTAATCGAAGATATGTATCGAGGTTATAAAAACTGAATTAACCCGCTTTATAATAAGGAATTGAATATGCTTCATGATAATTTTCGCCGCCCAGTAGGGTCGGTGATGGAGCCGCTTTGTCAAAAAAACAGTGAACCACAGGGCAAGATTAGAATAACTAGGGGCGCGCTGGTTATGGGGGTGATGGTAGGCTCGTTAATGGTACCGGCATATCCGCTGATGGCACAGGAAGCTACTACCTCAGAAAGTACTCAAGATAATGATGAGGCCATGGTGGCGTTGCCCATGGTGACGGTGCGTGGAGAAAGGGCCGCCGTGACCGACAGTTATTCTGGTGGGCAGATAGCCTCTGGCGGAAGGGTAGGCATGCTGGGTGATAAAGGATTTATGGAAACGCCTTTTAACACCATTGGTTATACCGAAGATTATATTCAGGATGCACAGGCGAGGGATATTACGGATGTGATCGCCGCGACCGATCCTTCTGTATTTACCAGCGGCGTGACGGGACAAAACCTGGAAAGTTATTCTATATCGTGGTTTCAGATCGGATGTTGGCGACGTGACCATTAATGGCCTGTTCGGGATGGCACCTTATTACAGAAGTTCTCCGGAAATGTTTGAGCGCATTGAGGTCCTGAAAGGTCCTTCAGCCCTGCTGAATGGCATGCCGCCCAAAGGCTCTGCGGGCGGGGCCGTCAACCTGGTACCCAAACGTGCGGGCGATGAGCCGCTGGCCAACCTGACTGCCAGCTATCTGTCCGATTCGCAATTAGGCGGGCATATTGATCTCGGGCGGCGCTTTGGCGCGGATGATCAGTTTGGTGTTCGCTTTAATGGCGCTTACCGGAATGGTGATGCTGCGGTGAACCAGCAGGACCAGAGGAACGGACTAGTTTCTCTGGGGCTGGACTGGCGTGGCGATCGCGTGCGTCTGTCAGCTGATTTGTATGACAGTCAGGAGCATGTGAACGGTCCAACCCGGGGCGTTACCCTGGCCCCCGGCGTGTCTGTGCCCAGACTGCCAGAACCGGATACCTTATTAAACCCGAGCTGGGCATTTAACGATATCGAAGACCGGGGAGCCATGATCCGCGGTGAGCTGGATATCAGTGATAACCTGATGGCTTATGCCGCCGCCGGTATGAGCACGACCAGCTTTAAGTCGACCAGTGCCTCCTTGACGCAGGTGTTTAATGAGGCCGGTGATCTAAGAACCAATCTGGGTGATGTGAACGATGAAGTTGACAGAAAAACGGCCGACATCGGGCTAAGGAGCTCGTTCCGGACGGGGCCGGTTCATCATGAGCTGGCGCTTAATGGCACATATTACACGGAAGATTATGAGCTGAACGCACGCCGGGGCGTTTTGCCTGCAGACATTATTACGAATATTTATCGTCCGGTCTGGGGAGATGTCAGCACTGTCTTTAATGCCCCGCCAATTACCCAGAGAGAGCTGGAGCTGACCAGTTTCGGGCTGGCTGATACCCTTTCATTTGCGCAGGACAGGCTGCACCTAACGCTGGGGGTGCGTCACCAGAGGGTCGTGCAGGATAGCTTCTTTGGCCCGGACAGCATTCCCATCAGCAGCTACGATGAAAGTGCGCTGACTCCTGCCGCTGCCGTGCTGTTTGAGCTAACCGATCAGGTTTCTGTCTACGCCAACTACATAGAAGGATTAAGCCAGGGGGCCAGCGCGCCGTCTACGGCGAGCAATGCCGGCGAGACCTTTAAACCCTACAAAACCAAGCAGAAAGAAGTGGGTCTGAAGTTTGATCTCGGTGAGTTTGCCCACACTCTCAGCTTTTACGAGATTACACGTCCCAGCAGCTACACAGATCCGGTGACCAATGTCTTTTCATTTGGCGGCGAGCAGCGTAACAGAGGGGTGGAGTGGGGCTTCTTTGGCTCACCGGCAGAGCATGTCCGCCTGATGGGTGGGGTGGCCTATGTGGATCCGGAACTCACCAAAACGGCGGGCGGCATCAACCAGGGGAAACAGGCCACGGGCATCCCCAAACTGCAGGCCAAACTCGGGGCTGAGTGGGATCTTCCCTTTGTGCAGGGGCTGACCTTAACGGGTAACGCCAGTGCCGTCTCCCAGCAGTATCTGAATGAAGATAACTCGCTTTCGTTATCGGGCCGTACGCTCTACGACCTAGGTGCACGCTACAACACCAAGATGAGCGGCTATCCGGTAACGTGGCGGTTGAATATCGAGAACCTGACCAACAAAGCCTATTGGGCCAAACCGCATTACACCACGCTTGCTCTGGGTGCACCCCGGACGGTCATGCTGTCGGCCACGGTGGGTTTCTAGGGTGAAAAAACGGCGAATGTCTTCCGGTGTACTTGGCGGAGTGATATTCAGGCTCTTGCTCAATCATTCCATCAGCAGTCGGACGTCGCTCATGTGAGCCTAGTGATTGTCGTTGGTGTCCATCAAGACCTAGGACTCGGCTTTGTGCAGCAGGTGTCTCGGGCCGCCTGATGCTCGAGCTAGTGGTATCGATTATGCAGAACTTCTGGGAAACATTTCCATTGCTTGGCGGTTTACTCGCTCTCGAACACGGTCATCGCACTTCCCCTACTGGGTTATAGTCTAATGAAATCTAATCCGCTTTTTTGGCAGTGGTATGGGGGAGTCCTAGTCACTTTGTGTCTTGGTGGTAGTTTCGACCGCGTAAGTGAATGGCCAAGGGTTTATTTAAGTGTTCCATTAGAACTACCCAAGTTTCTTATGAACAATAGACTTCGTCTTGTCGAGCAGCACGGCAAGTAACTGTTTTTACAGTGCTCTTAAGGAAATTATGCAATATGGCAAAACACTTATTCACTCCGCCAAAGTACAGTCCTAATGAATGCGTCCAGTTATACCTGTCGTTAGACTGCATGCTCTCACACTTCTATAGGACTGGCTCATGACGGATAAGGTTCGATTTTACCCAGCTCCCCTCCTCAGGACACTTCTTGCCATCGTCGGTGCTTTCCTGCTGACACGCTGGAGCAGCATTGCGGTGCTGGTCTTACCCTGGCCGCCAGAGCAAGCGGTGATGACTGGTATGTTGCTGGGGTTTGCCGTTTTTGCGGCCACGGTTATCTGGGTGTTTGTTGCGGGCAGCCTGCGCAGTGCCTGTCTGGGACTGTTGCCTGCGGGAGGCTTGCTGATGTATTTCAGTCAGGAGGTTGCCTTGTGATTGCGCCTTTGGGAGGGCGTGTACGCCAGCGCATGGCGCAGTTGCATCGCTGGACGGGACTGTTGCTGGGCTGGTTGCTGTTTGTCATTTTTCTGAGTGGCACGCTGAGCTTCTTTCGTCAGGAAATTTCGCTGTGGATGCAGCCTGAGCGGCCTTTTGTCTCCGAGGTTGTCCAGTCTGATCTGGTGCTTGAGCAGGCCTCCCGTTACCTACAGCAGCAGGCTGCCGATGCCAGTCACTGGACCGTAAAACTGCCGGACTCGCGTGATGGCCTGGTTCACCTCAACTGGCGGGGCCCGCTCGGGCAGGGCCAGGCCTCTCTGAACCCGCTTAACGGGGAGATGATTCCGGTCAGGGAAACCCGGGGCGGGGAGTTCTTCTACCGTTTCCATTTCCAGTTGCACTACCTGCCCGTTCTCTTTGCCCGTTATCTGGTGGGCATTGCGGCCATGTTTATGCTGCTGGCGCTGATCAGCGGCGTTATTACCCACAAGAAAATCTTCCAGGATTTCTTTACCTTCCGCTCGGGCAAAGGCCTGCGCTCCTGGCTGGATGCACACAATGGCTTTTCTGTGCTCGCGCTGCCTTTCCACCTGATGATCACCTACACCGGGCTGGTCACCATGATGGCGCTGTATGTCCCTTGGGGGCTGGACCGGGCGTTTCCAGAACCGCAGCAGAAGCAACACCTGCTCAGCGAGGTGTTTGCCTTTTTGCCGGCGGAGCCCGGCTCCGGTGAGCGGGCCCCTATGGTGGCATTACCTTCCTTGCTGGCGCAGGCTGAGGCACATTGGCAGGGCGCTGAGGTTGGCCGGGTTCAGGTCTCCAACCCCGGTGACAGGCATGCCAAAGTGGTGATGGAAGCCCGCAGCGACCAGCCGGAACAGCTGGGTGTCAGCGGGCATCCGCCATTTCAGGTGTTTGATGGTGTTAGTGGTGAACGGTTGCGGGAGAAAGTCCCGGCACCAGCCTACGATACCTACGGTATTCTGCTGGGGCTGCACCTGGGGCGCTTTGCCGACTGGCCTGCCCGCTGGCTGTATGCCCTGCTGGGTGCTGCAGGGGGTGGCATGTTGGCGTCCGGATTAATTGTCTGGTCGGTAAAGCGACGCGGGAAACCGACGCATTCCGTTGCGGGATTATGGCTGGTCGACCGGCTGAACCTGGTAACCCTGGCCGGCTTTCCGACCGCGGTTGTGGCGCTGTTCTGGCTGAACCGGTTGTTGCCCGCAGCGTGGCCAGAGCGAGCGCAGTGGGAAATT
This sequence comes from Oceanisphaera sp., assembly GCF_052084945.1. Taxonomy (NCBI): domain Bacteria; kingdom Pseudomonadati; phylum Pseudomonadota; class Gammaproteobacteria; order Aeromonadales; family Aeromonadaceae; genus Oceanisphaera; species Oceanisphaera sp. The sequence continues at coordinate 21,349 of NZ_JBQDEX010000014.1, read as the reverse complement.
CACGGGCTGTTTCTGGTGTGGCTGGGCATGCTTGTGCATGCACTTATCCGGCCTTTGCACGCCGGCTGGCGCGAACAACTGGGGCTGGCCGGCATACTGCTGCTGGGCCTGCCTGTGCTGAACTTGGTAACCACGGAAAGAGGGTTTGTCGTCAGTCTGATGGCCGGTGACTGGTTGTTTGTTGGTTTTGATCTGACGTGTCTGGTGCTGGCGGCACTGATGTTCAGGTTTGCCTGGAAGAAGCGAGCATGCTGATGGCGCATCTGGTGGTTTTTATCCTCTCCATGTCTGGGTTTCAGCTGCTGGCGATGGCCTCCTCCAGAGGGAGGTTCTGGCAGCGGCGTGATCTGTTCTGGTCGGGCTGGTTGCTGTTGCTGGTGGGGCTGATGGCGGCGCTCAGTGGCTGGCGTCCCGGACTGGGTCTGACATTGTGGCTGGGATACCTCAGTGCCGGTGCCGGCGTGGTGTTTCTGGTGCGGATCCTGGGACGGCGTGAGGCTCGGTAACGCACTTGCCATGCGCTTGGCCAGCCGATGCTGGCGGGATCGGCGAAAACGGGAGCTGAGGCCTGGTTGGAAATCTGCCTTTAAAGTTTAGTTTATGATAATCATTTAGATTTGCATTTTTGGTGTTGGCTGAATAATATGCACCTTTGACTTATCCCGACGTTCATTCAGCCAGAGTATTGTATCCCCTCATGCCAAGCCGCCATTATCAAGAACCATTGGGCACACAAATCTTTACACATCAGGATCTGCTTGCCTTTGGCCGGCGGTATGCCCTGGATTACCGTTTTCCTGATCGCTATGGCTCGGGCAATATCCTGCAGGGCCAGGTGGAAGAGTTCGGATTGCGGCCAGGCATGCAGCTGGTCTGTTCCAACGTTCGGGTTGTGGAACCTTATGAATCCAGCTCCCTTGACCCCGCGCCACTGAACATCATTATTGTGCTGCAAGGGCATGTCAGGCTGACGCTGGGGGGGGAAACGGTTGAACTGTCGGAGCAGATGGCGCTGACCTTGAGTTTGGGAAAAGAAGTTCAGTTTGATGCCTTGCAGCAGGCCGGGCAGAACCTGCGGGTGCTGACCCTGAGTCTGGATCATGCCGCACTGGATCAGCTGCAAGCTCCGATACGTAAGGGCAACTGGTGGTCCATCTGGCGACTGCCCCCTCATCTGTATCAGGGATTTCAGCTCTTTCGCAACGACTTGAGCCTGGCCAAACTCTACCTGGAAGGCCTGAGCCTGCAGATACTGTCGCAAGGACTGCAGCTCGATGAGCCACGCACCTCACTGTGCGAGGTGCGTATTCATCCTCAGGAGCGGTTGCGCCTGGAATGTGTTCGGGAGCGGATTGCGGCCCATCCCCAAGAGGAGTACAGCCTCAGCGAACTGGCACAAACCGCTGCCATGAGTCCGAGCAGCCTGCGCAGAAAATTCAAGGCCTGTTACGGGCAAACGCTGTTTGATTTCCTGAAAGAACAGCGCCTGCAAATGGCCCGTGGCTATCTGCTGAGAGGATTCAGTGTACAGCAAGCGGCGCATTTCACCGGCTACAATTATGCAACCAATTTTACCACTGCCTTCCGTAAGCACTTTGGTGTTGCACCCAGTTCCCTGATCCGCTGACTTCATCGCCGGATGCATAGGTATCCTGTCATCTGGCATAGCTCAATGGTCAGGGAAGATTATAAAATCACCATTCCGTTTGTAGCTGGTTTTGGCCTGACCTCTTGCGAGGTGTGGAGGGCAAAGCACGGCGCGATTCCTTATGGTTTGGAGATATACCTGCATGTTACTATTGATGCTATTCTGTGGGCCAGACATAAAGCGACACTTATTAGAACAACCACTAACAGCCAAAAAATGTCACGCTGAAGGAGGTGTCAAAACATCACCCTTTCCCAGACTTCAGACGAAGGGAGCCTGCACTGCTCGCGCTGAATGATGGCTCTACGGTTGTCCAGATTGCCCAGGTGCTTCGGATAAGCGATCAACCGAACAACCGATCTACAACAGGAAAAAGGCTGGAGAACTAAGAGGTTGGTCGGCATTTTGACTGGGCATAAAGGCGACCGACCGCCCAAGTTGACTGATAATATGTTGGATATGGCTGCAGATATTGCCCGCTCTAAGCCACTGACGCTGGCTAAGATAGCTATCTGCGCTCGCGACCAATATCCTGATGCCTTTTCATTTAGTTTGGACCGCTTTCAGCTGGACTAAAAGCCAGAAAGCTATCTTTCAAATGAACCCGGCTTAGTCTCGAAAAAAGAGACGAAGCAGCCTTCCAGGAGGTACAAGGATGGCATTTCTGAGTCTGTATGGGACAGCTTGTTGCCGTGTATCCTTGTTGGGTAATAAAACGAATATCCTGTGAATATTCGCAGTTGTTACCCAGCAAAGATGGCTAGCCCAGAGGCGTGTCGTGGGAGCAGACTCTGTTTCCTCTGTATCCGATCTTAAACCAGATCACATTTTTACTTAGATTGGTGTTATTCCCAGGAGGGGAAGGGATCGGGCAGGTGCTGCCAGTGATGTTCACCCTCGGCCATTTCCTGCTCGCTAAGCAGGCAGGTGTCCAGCTGGTGGCATAATTCGGCCTGATTTAGCCCCTGGCCGATAAACACCAGTTCCTGACGCTTGTCGCCGTAGGGCTCCTGCCAGCTGGCCAGGATATGGGCGCGACTCTCTTCGTCGTCCGGCCAGTCTTCCGCAGGAATGGCATGCCAGAACAGTCCGGCTCCGCCGTGATAGGCGATGCCGCCAGCCTGATTCCACTGCCCGGCAAAGTCCGGGCGGCTGGCCAGCCAGAAAAAGCCTTTGGATCTTAATAGCTTGCCTGCCTGCTCGGGTTGCTGTAGCCAGTGGTAAAAGCGTTGCGGGTGAAAGGGCGTGCGCGCCCGATAGACAAAGCTGCTGATGCCATATTCTTCGCTCTCGGGTACCTGTTCACCGCGCAGAGTGTGCATCCAACCCGGGGCGCGGGCGGCGCGTTCAAAGCAGAAGCGGTGGGTACCCAGTACCCGCTCTATATCCACCCGACCCTGGCTGATGGGGATGATATCGGCCTGTGGATTCAACTTCGCCAGAATGGCGGTCAGTTCGGCCAGCTGTTCGGTAGAGACCAAATCGGTTTTACTGATCAGCAGCAGGTCGCAGAATTCCACCTGTTCTATCAGTAGATCGGTCACGCTACGATTATCGTCTTCCCCCAGGCTTTCTCCGGTGTCTTGCAGGTCTCGAGCTGCATTGAAGTCGGCCAGAAAATTCACCGCATCCACCACCGTCACCATGGTATCCAGCCGGGCCAGGTCGCTCAGGCTGGTGCCGTCTTCATCGGCAAAAGTGAAGGTTTCGGCCACCGGTAGCGGCTCCGAGATGCCGGTGGATTCAATCAACAGATAATCGAAACGCCCGGCATCGGCCAGGCGACGCACTTCGATAAGCAGGTCTTCGCGCAGAGTGCAGCAAATGCAGCCATTGCTCATTTCCACCAGCTTTTCTTCGCCCCAGCGCAGGGCGACCTGCTGCCCAAGGGTGGCGGCGTCGATATTTACCTCGCTCATGTCGTTGACGATGACGGCCACCCGCAACCCCAGGCGATTGTTGAGAATGTGGTTGAGCACAGTGGTTTTTCCGGCACCCAGAAAACCGGAGAGCACGGTCACCGGCAGGCGGGGGAGAGCAGCATGATGCGACATGAGAAGATCCGTTTAGTGACTTGATTGAATATATTACTTGCTGTTATAACATAACAATATATTTTCAGGAAAGCACAACCTCAAGGAACTTACTCCAATCATGATCAGCGCCGCACCCACTGCCAATACGTTCACCGAGATCAGTCGTCAGGGCACTGCACCCAGCGTGTTTACCCACATTTACGAGCCTGATTGTCAGCTGGCCATCTGGCACCGATCGCTCCCCGTTACTGCTGGAGATTACGCCCTTGAGTTAAACCGGCATCATCATGTGATCAATATGCGCGAACTGTTGGCTCCCGCCGAGGTATCGGCGGTGTTGTCGACTCGGTTACCCAACTTGCCCGGGCGAGACGGGCTGGCGGCGGATGTGCAGCAACTGGCCGAGATGTTTGCCTGTCTGTTTGATTTGAATCGAATCGGCCTGCGCTTGGCCAGCCTGCAAACGGCCATGTGCCCGCGCTTTCATGTAGACCGGGTTCCTTGCCGACTAGTCACCACCTATAGCGGCCCCGGTACCCATTGGCTGGATGGAGTGCAGCGCAATCAATTGCTCAATGCGGCAGGTCAAGAGCCGGCTCAGTGGCAGCGGCTGGTGCTTGGTGAAGTGGCGCTGATGAAAGGCGATGGCTGGCAAGATAACGACGGCCAGGGACTTTGGCATCGTTCACCGCCGGTGCCCACCGGTTACCGACGATTGTTTTTGTCACTGGATTTTGCCGAATAGGCGCTCGGGTTTACATTTTTGGCTGTGGCCTTACAATGCGGCGCTTTGTGTGAAAAAAGGAAGCAAAGCGTATGCAGTGGGTTCATTGCGCCCGAGTGGGCAGAATAAGTTTGGCGGCGTGGCCGTTATTGTGCGTCAGCACCGGTGAATACAGCGAAAAAGGATGGTTCACCTGATGCCAGCTCATGCCGAACGTCGGCGGGTAGCCGGCCAAATCTACCCCTTGTTCAAACAGCTCAAACATACTTTCATTCGTGAGGTCTGCCACCTGAAGCGTGGTCACTGGAACCTATTCCCTATTCCCAGCACGTCACCCCAGATGATCCAGCGGTAGCGCGGTTTCGTGTTTGATACGTCGTAGCACAAAGCTTGAGCGTACGCCGGTTACGCCGTTTAAGCGGGTGAGTTTGCCCAGTAAAAATTGCTGGTAATGCTCCATATCACGTACTATCACTTTCAGCTGATAATCGGCTTCTGTGCCTGTGACTAAATCACACTCTAATACTTCCGAAAAGTCATTAATGGCGGCGTCAAAATTCTCAAAGCGCTCTGGGGTGTGCCGGTCGAGTGAGATATGAATATAGGCTTGTAAGCTTAGGCCCAACTTATTGGCATTAAGCAAGGTGACATGATCGGCAATTAACCCCGCATCTTCTAGTGCTTTTACCCGCCGCGAGCAAGGTGAGGGCGATAAACCAATGCGCTCTGCCAGTTCAAGGTTGCTAATGCGGCCATTACGTTGCATTAGTTCTAAAATACGTCTATCTGTACGGTCGAGTTGTACTAGATTGCTCAAGCGGACTACCTATTAAAATAATTGTTTATTATAAGTATTATAAAGGGTGATTTGTTGCTAATAAAGCGTCATTTCCCCTTTAATTTGCAACCACTCTCCCTCGGTGTTGCGCTACTATAGTTTCATCTTATGGAGACAAACAGACCGTTACCTTCGGAAACTGTTGCTAACCAATTTAGGAAATTGGCAAGCGCCACAAAGGCCGCATTTTAAGCTAATGTTAGGCTGGGAGCAGGGCCACAAGCCCAATGCACAAGATCACGCCAAATCGGCACAGACAACGGCAAGACCGATAAAAAAGAGCACCTTGGGTGCTCTTTTTTTATGCATGAAAATCAAGTATTAGCTTATCTGTTACTTAATGATCCCGCATGCCATGCGAGCCCCGCCACCGCCTAAGGGGTTGGGGTTATCGCTAAAGTTGTCGCCGTGGGCGTGGATCATAATGGCGCGGCCTTGAATATCGCTAAAGGTGGTTAACTTGGGGGCTAAAACTGGGGTATTGGCATGACCTTCGTTATCCACATACAAGGCGGGCAAGTCCCCTAAATGGCCATTTTCATCATACGGGCCTAAATGTTGGCCGGTGTTGGTGGGGTCAAAGTGTCCTCCGGCTGCTCCTGCTGGTACCACTTTGCCATCATCATTGGTGCTAGGGCCACAATCTGGGTGTTGGTGTACATGAAAACCATGTAAGCCTGGGGTTAAGTCCGACAGCTTGGGGGTAAACAGCAAACCGTAATCGGTTTCACTAACTCCAATGCTGCCAAGCTCAGCCGCAGTGCCTTGGGCATCTACTTGCTGCACTTTAATCTCTATGTCTTTAGCAAAGGCGGAGCCACTGATGGCTGCTGCTAAAATAGTGGTTGTTAATAAAGCATGCTTCATTGTAAAACTCCTATTTTATCAATTAGGTGTGCCATATCAGCTTAGAGCAACGGCCGCCAATATTCGACCTCTGTCATGCTTGCCGCTATATGTTTAAATAATACGTGCGGCAATGTGTTTGGTAATAAGAACAGCAATGGACTTAGAGGTGGGGGTATTGGAGCCCTCGCCCACGCTGTGCAACGGCACCAAAGGGTTGGTTTCTGGATAATAAGCTGCAACATCACCCGGTGGAATATCATAGGCGACAACTTTAAAACCGCCCACCTTGCGCTCTATGTTATCTAACCAAACACTGCTTAGCTCAACCCAGTCGCCTTCTTTGAGTCCACGGCGCTTGATTTCAATCGGGTTCATAAACAGCACCATGCGTTGGCCATACACCCCTCGGTAGCGATCATCCATGCCATAAATAGTGGTGTTGTACTGATCGTGAGAACGCAGCGTTTGCAGGGTAGAAAGCACACCTTGGGCTTTGGCGGTAATCGCCTCAGGAATTAACTGGCTGGGTAGGGGGCTGGCACCAAAGTTGGCTTTACCATTGGGAGTTTGCCACTGATAGCGAGCCGCACTGTTGCCTAAGTAAAAACCGCCAGGCTGTGTGAGCCGCTCATTAATGCTTTCAAAGTCTGGCAGGGTAGCGGCCATATGCTCGCGAATTAAATCATAATTCTGTGTTAATGCGTGCCAGCTAATGGGCTTATCGCCTAGGGTCGCTTGCGCTATGCCCGCAACAATGGCCGTTTCTGAACGCAGGTGTGGGCTATTGGGTTTGGCCACCCCCTCTGAGGCATGCACCATGCTAAAAGAGTCTTCTACGGTAATAAATTGCGCACCAGCTTGTTGCATATCTTGTTCCGTTCGTCCAAGACAGGGCAAAATTAATGCGGTGTTACCGGCCATAATATGGCTGCGATTGAGCTTGGTACTAATTTGCACTGTAAGCTCGCAGTTCGCTAATGCCCGTGCGGTGGCCTGAGTGTCGGGGGCGGCTGCGGCTATATTACCCCCAAGCGCGATAAAGACTTTTGACTCTCCATCTAGCATGGCCTGAATGGCGTCAACTGCGTTGTGGCCATGCTGGCGTGGCATGGGGTGGTTAAAATGGTGCTCCATGTTATCTAAAAAGTCGGTGCTCGGCTGTTCATTAATGCCCACGGTGCGATTACCTTGTACATTACTGTGGCCGCGCACTGGGCATAAACCGGCACCGGTTTTACCTAGTTGGCCACATAACAGCTGTAAGTTAGTCATTTCACGAATGGTCGCCACTGAGTGCTGATGCTGAGTAATGCCCATCGCCCAGGTGATGATCACCCGCTTGGCCCCTGCATACACTGTGGCCGCCTGAGTAATTTGTGCCCGAGTTAGGCCAGATTGTTCTATGATTTGCTCCCATGGCGTGGCATCCACCTGAGCCATATAGGCGCTGAAACCTTGGGTGTGTTCGGCAATAAAGTCGCGGTCAAAAATGCCTGCTTTACCGTCAGCTAACGCGGCGCTATCCCAAGCTAATAACTGCTTAACCATGCCGCGCACCACCGCCATATCTCCCCCTAAACGCGGACAAAAATAATGGCTAGAAATACGCGAGTCTGATGCAGTGAGCATGTCTATTGGACTTTGAGGATCTGCAAATCGCTCTAAACCTCGCTCTTTTAAGTTGTTAACGCTCACAATAGCGGCGCCATTGCGGGCCGCGTTACGCAGTGTGTGCAGCATGCGTGGGTGGTTAGTGCCGGGGTTTTGGCCAAACACAAAAATAGCATCAGCATGGTCAAAGTCTTGAAGAGTGACTGTGCCTTTGCCCACGCCAATGGCATCAGTCAGCGCTACCCCACTGGCTTCGTGACAGAGATTGGAGCAATCAGGGAAGTTATTTGTGCCAAAACTACGGCCAAATAGCTGATAAAGATAGGCAGCTTCGTTGCTGGCGCGACCAGAGGTATAGAGCTCGAGCTGATTGGGGTGTTCAAGGGCGTGCAAATGACGCGCAATTAACGCAAAGGCCTCAGACCAAGAAATAGGCTGATAATGATCTGTCTCTCTATTCAGCACCATAGGTTGTTCAATGCGGCCTTGATACTCCAGAAAATAATCACTTTTGCTTTGTAAGTCGCTAAGGGAGTGCTGTGCAAAAAAGGCAGGGGTCACTTGCTTTTTGGTGGCTTCCCAACTGATGGCTTTGGCGCCGTTTTCACAAAATGAAAAATGCTTACCCGGTTGATCCCCCCAAGCGCAGCCAGGGCAATCAAACCCTTTTACCTGATTAGCTCGTAATAAGTTACGGATGTTGGCTGCGGGCTGTTGACTGCCAAAAACAAAACGCGTGGTGGAAGACAAGGCTCCCCAGCCACCCGCCGGACCTTGATAGGGCTTAATTTTTTTTGACATTATTATCATCCGCTGCTGTTGATGGCTGACATAGCTGCTGTATAAGACGCAACCAAATAAGTGAATAAGGTGAGTGTAGACAGCCTATTACAGGGGATCTAATTGAAAGGATTGATAGTATGATAGATTTTCTTTATCAAATTCAACTCAATCATATTTTTTCTTGATGAAAAGTCAGGGCTATTATGGATATAAAGCAACTGCATTATCTTTGTGCCTTAGCCAAAGCGCGGCATTTTGGCCGAGCGGCTCAAGCTTGCCATATTACTCAGCCGACGCTGTCAATGCGCATCAAGCAGCTGGAAACCGAGCTGGGGGTGCTACTGATCCGCCGCGGCAAACAGTTTGAAGGCTTTACGCCAGAAGGGGAGCGCGTATTAGCACAAGCGCGTGTGCTGTTAAGTCATTACCACAACCTTAAGTTAGATGTTGCGGCCATGAAGGGCAGCCTGACCGGTACAGTACGCTTAGGGTTAGTGCCCCTAAGTTGTATGGATTTAAGCCCGATATTAGCGCGTTTACAGCAGCGTTATTCTAGCTTAAATTTTGAAATTAATGACATGACGGCCGATGAGATTTTACAAGGGTTAGACAATAACAGCCTAGATATAGGAGGCGGCTTTTTTGAACCTGAAGTGTTAGCTAAGCTTAAGAGCCTTCCCCTACCAGAGCAAGGTGTTGTCGTCGCGTTTGCCTCACGCTGGCGCTCGCAGATACCGGCTTCTCCTAGGGTATTAGATCTCGCTAAGTTATCGATATGCTTACCCAAAGAGGGTATGTATTTTCGGCAATATCTCGATACCATTTTTGCCCAACAGGGCATAACACTGCAGCCGGTATTGTCCTCTAATTCGGTATACCGCTTAATGCGCGCGGTACACTCAGGGCTAGGTTGTGCGCTAATTCCGGCAGGTAGTCAATTATTTACTGAGTTACCCGGCGTGGAAACACGCGCGCTAACCCTGCCTGCTATGACACGAACGGGAGCCTTAGTGATGCGCCGTGATGAGCAAGCCAGCATACTTGCACAGGGCTTCTTTGAGACGGCGAGGGATTATTGGCATTTATCCAATCAGTCCAGCATAAATCTTTAAGCTGTTCTATGCTTAGCTATTAGCCTTTAGTGTTAGGTGGGGAGTGAGCAAGATAGATGCTCACTTAATGTGTAATACCAAACAGCAATCATAACAGTGAGCACGGATATGCGACGGCAATATAATCAGGATGATTCATTGCACACTGTAGCCGATATAACAGCCCAAGATTTAGGGGGGTATGATTGGCAACAATTGTGTGAGCGGGCCGCAGAATGCGCACACGCTGAGTCTGCTTGTTTTGCATTTTGTCAGGCAAGTGAGCCAAGCCCCTCTTTAGCCATGGGGCGTTATTGGCCGATTACTATTAGACCCACCTTAGCGGAGTATCGCAATATTTGGCAGCAAGAACATTTTTACCAGCCTGTTATTGAGCTGAGTAAAAGCGAGACTGGCCATTATTTGGCGGTGCCGATTCAACGTGGTGCCCTCAGTGGTTTATTATTTCTTAAATATGCCAATAATAGTTTGGTGCTAAGTGACTCTCAACGCCAATGGTTAGATACCTTAGCCGTGCAAGCCGCCTTACTATGGGGTGAACGCCACGGTAGCCTTCGTCAGCATAAGCGGGAAGGTGCAACACGGCGATTACTAAGTCGCCTTAAGGTAATATTTGATCATGTACCTATTCCTATAAATGTATTTAATAGCGATGGCCAATGTGTGTTATGGAATCGTGAATGTGAGCGGATATTTGGTTGGAGTTTTGATGAAGTAAGGCAAAGCTCTGATCCCATTAGCTTGTTCTATCCAGATCCAAAAGAACAACAGAACGTAAAAAGAATATTTAAAGAACACAGTAGCTCTCGGTTTCAAGAGTGGCACCCAAGTAATCGAGCGGGCGATAAGCTGACGGTGTTATGGGCCAATATCATGTTATTAAACAACGATATGCTGTATGTCGGTCATGATATTAGTGAACAAAAAGAAATTAATCGTCGACAGCGTCTAGCGGCCAGTGTGTTTGAGTCAAGTTATAATGGCATTATGATCATTGATCTTGACCATAAGATTACCCATATCAACCCGGCATACACTCGTATTACGGGCTATTCACTTGCAGAGTCTGTTGGACGCCTTCCTGATTTTTTAAAACATAGCCACTTTGATAATGCGCTTTATGAAGAGCTATGCCTGCATTTTAAACATTATGATCATTGGCAAAGTGAGTTATCTGGCCGACGGAAAAACGGTGAAAGCTATGCCTTGTTATTAGCTATTTCTAAGGTGAAAGATGAGTATGATCAGCCACTTAATTATGTCGCTGTGTTCTCTGATATTACCTACTTAAAAAACCATGAAGCCGAATTGCGACACCAAGCTTGCCATGATGCATTAACTGGGGTCCCTAATCGATTATTGTTTGGTGAGCTCTTAGAGCAAGCGATTTCATCCGCGGAGCGTTATCAGGGGCAATTGGCGGTGTGTTATCTTGATTTAGATGGTTTTAAGTTAGTGAATGATAACTTAGGGCATGCTGCAGGGGATCGGTTATTGATTGAGGTTAGCCGTCGTTTAGGCGGAGTGACCCGTAATTGCGATGCCATGGCACGCTTAGGTGGAGATGAGTTTGCGCTTTTATTTACCGAGTTACATAGCAGTTTAGAATGCGATGAAATATTAACACGGGTACAGGCGATCATTAATCAGCCATTTACGTTAGAAGGTCAAACGGTTCAGATTTCTGCCAGTATTGGGGTGGCACTATACCCACAAGATGCAAGCGAAGCTGAGTTGCTGCTGCGTTATGCTGACCAAGCTATGTATCAAGCTAAGCGACTGGGTAAACATACCCACGTATTTTTTGATGCCAAACTGCACCTACAAGAACAAGATCGCAAGCAACAATTAGCACAGCTTACAAGTGCTTTTCGCCAAGGTGAACTGCTGCTTTATTATCAACCTACCATTGATCTTTTTAATCGCCAAGTCATGGGGCTTGAAGCTTTGTTGCGTTGGCGCGATCCTAATCGTGGCTTGTTGGTGCCCTCTGAGTTTTTGTCCATTGCGGTGGGCACGAGTTTAGAGTTTGAGCTGGGCATGTGGGTCGTTGAGCAAGTGCTCAGCCAAATGACCATTTGGAGTCAACAAGGGTGGTCATTTAAAGTGAGTTTTAATGTGAGCCGTGGCCAACTGATGCATAGCAATTTTAGTGAGGAGTTAAGTTGCTTATTGGCTAAATACCCACTGGTGTTGCCCTCGTTATTAGAGATGGAGTTTCAAGAGTGTGCCGTGTCGGCAGACATTAATGCGGGCGTGGCCGTGTTACAAGCTTGCCGTAAGTTAGGCATTTGCATGTCGTTAGATAACTTTGGCACTGGGTATTCATCGTTAAGTCATCTAAATCAGTTGCCGGTCAATATGCTTAAAATAGACCGCCGCTTTATTAACGATCTGCTCTCTAATGCCCATGATGTCAGTATGGTTGAAAGCGTTATTCAATTAGCATCAGCGTTAAAAATGACGGTAACAGCAAAAGGGGTGGAGTTAGTAGAGCAGGGGACTCGCTTGCAGCAGTTGGGGTGTCGATATGTACAAGGATATGGTATTGCTCAGCCGCTCCCCCCAGAGCATATATTAGACTGGCTTGCCCAATGGAATCGTGAACAAGACAATGCCGCTAATAAAAAAGAGTGAGCGTAAGCCCACCCTTTTTTATCGGTATTAGCTGCGTATTACAGCTGTGGCCCTGCGGCTACCAATGCTTTACCTTCTGGGGTATCAGTAAACTTATCGAAGTTCTCAACAAAGAGCTGCGCTAAGTTTGTTGCTTTATCATCCCATTGGCTGGGGTCAGCGTAGGTATTACGTGGGTCTAAAATAGAGGTGTCTTCTACACCGGCCAAGTGAGTGGGTACGGCGACATTAAAGTAAGGCAGTTCTACAAACTCAGCGTCTTCAATAGAGCCATCTAAAATAGCATTAATAATGGCACGAGTAGCTTTAATAGAAATACGTTTGCCAGTGCCGTTCCAACCGGTATTTACTAAATAGGCCTGAGCACCGACCGCATCCATACGCTTCGCCAGCACTTCTGCATACTGAGTGGGGTGCAAGCTTAAGAAAGCGGCACCAAAACAGCTAGAAAAAGTAGGAGTAGGTTCGGTAATGCCACGCTCGGTACCGGCTAGCTTTGCTGTAAAGCCAGATAAGAAGTGATACTGAGCCTGCTCACGAGTGAGTTTGCTCACCGGCGGTAACACACCAAAGGCATCGGCGGTTAAGAAAATAACTTTTTTAGCGTGGCCTGCTTTAGAAACGGGCTTAACGATATTATCAATATGATAAATGGGGTAAGAAACACGGGTGTTCTCGGTTTTACTGCCATCGTCAAAATCTACGGTGCCATCGGCTAAAACCGTTACGTTTTCTAGTAGAGCGTCACGACGAATAGCGGCGTAAATCTCGGGCTCATTTTCTTTACTCAGCTTGATGGTTTTGGCATAACAGCCGCCTTCAAAGTTAAACACCCCATCGTCATCCCAACCATGCTCGTCATCACCAATAAGGGCGCGATTAGGGTCGGTTGACAGCGTGGTTTTGCCGGTACCCGATAGGCCAAAGAATACGGCTACATCGCCGTTTTTGCCCACGTTGGCAGAGCAGTGCATAGACGCAATACCTTTTAGTGGCAATAGGTAGTTCATCATAGAGAACATGCCTTTTTTCATCTCGCCGCCATACCAGGTACCACCAATAAGCTGAATACGCTCGGTGAGGTTAAATGCGACAAAGTTTTCGCTGTTTAGGCCTTGTTCTTTCCAGTTAGGATTGGTGCACTTAGCACCGTTCATCACCACAAAGTCAGGAACAAAGTTGGCTAGCTCTTCTTCATTAGGGCGCACAAACATGTTTTTCACAAAGTGCGCTTGCCATGCCACCTCGGTAATAAAACGCACTGCTAATCGAGTATCAGGGTTAGCGCCGCAAAAGGTATCAATCACAAATAAACGCTTACCAGATAACTGCTCTGTTACCACGCCTTTTAGCGCCGTCCAAGTATCTTGGCTCATTGGCTTATTGTCGTTTTTACCTTGGTCTGCCCACCACACAGTGTCACGAGTAATGTCGTCACGTACTATGTATTTATCTTTGGGTGAGCGGCCAGTAAAAATACCGGTATCAACGGCAACGGCACCCAGACTGGTTTCGACCCCTTTTTCATAGCCGGTTAAATCAGCTTGAGTTTCTTCAATAAATAGCTGTTCGTAAGAAGGGTTATGCAGGATTTCACTGGCATTGTGAATTCCATATTCAGAAAGGCCGAGCTGCTGTGCCTTGGACGTCATTGTTATCTCCAAAAAGAGCGGAATGGTTACGCATAGATATCACTATGATGTGTTACGCAAGACTAGCAGCAAAGCAGATTTATTTAGGGGATCAAGGTCAAAATTTGGCGTTTTACATAGGTAATTAATATAAAAAGGGGCACAAACCCCCTTGGTATTGTCAACAATATTAGTGAATGGTCGGTGGTGCTTTAAAGAGAGTTTGCAGGTCAGCTAGATTAAAGTGGTAGTGCTGGCCACAATAATCGCAGTTCATCTCGATTTTTCCCTCTTCTGTGACCACATCAGTTGCCTCTGCTTCGCCTAATTGTAGCAAGGCTTGTTCACATTTTTCACGAGAGCAAGAGCAGAGAAAGCTCACTGGTTGTGGATCAAATACCCGCACAGAATCTTGATGGTAGAGTCGATATAAAATTTCATGGGCTTCTAGGCTGAGTAGCTCTTGTGCTTTAATAGTGTGAGTCAGCGCTTCTAAGTGCTCAAAGTCACCTTCTTGAACATTAGGCAACGCTTGTAGCAAAATGCCGGCACACTGAGGCTGCTCTAATTGTGGGTCGGTAAATAGCCAGATACGCGTCTTTAGCTGTTCAGACTGCGCAAAGTAGCTTTCTATACTTTTGCTAAGGGAGTCTTGCCCAAGCTCCACAATACCCTGGTAGCGCTCACCATCGTTTGGGGTAATTGTAATGGCTAAATAGCCCTTACCCATTAGTTCGGCCAAATTATCGGTGTCAGGAATGTCTCCTTCCCAACGTGCTATGCCGCGTAATTGCTGGGCATTATCGCCGTTCACTACAACTAAAGAGACGGGGCCGTCTCCTTGTAGTTGTACGTTAATGTGGCCTTCAAACTTGAGGGTCGCTGTTAGCAGGCTAGTGGCTGTTAATAACTCACCAAGTAGCCGTTGCACGGGAGCGGGGTAATGTTGAGATGCCAGCACCTGTTGATAACTTTGTTGCAGCTGAACTAGTTCGCCGCGCACTTCATAGTTGTCAAACAAGTAGCGGTGCAGTGTGTCTATTGGTTGAGTCATAAAATCCTGTCTCGGCCTAGGGCGCTTGGTTTAAAACTAAAAAATCGTAATGTGATTATATATTCAATATGGGGGCGAGATCCTGACTAACAAGGGTTTTTGCGCTATACGCCTCACGTTCAATTAACGCACGGCTTGGTTGCGGGCATTAGCTGACGGCTTACCGCTCCCAAGGGGTTATTCTTGCCCATGTTTAATTTTAAGCAAAGAGCGTCGTTCTTTTTTGTCGGGTTTACGCTGTGGGCTGGGCGCAAATAGGCTATTGAGCTTACGTGCTTCGGCATTTTGCTCGCGTTTTTTAAGGCTATCTGGAGTTTCTTCATATAATAGTTGTGCTTGTTCGGCTTTGCCTCTGTGCTCAGACAGCTTCAGTACTTGCACTTCTTTTTCATCGTGCCCCTGGCGCAAACGAACAAGAGCGCCCACTTCTATTACTTTGCTAGGCTTACTACGTTGGCCATTATAATGCACTTTTCCACCATCAATCATGGTGCGCGCTAGGCTACGTGTTTTATAAAAGCGCGCCGCCCATAACCATTTATCTAGACGAACGCTACAAGTGGCTTCCTTCATTTGTTTCACTCTTTAATCAGGGACCATTATAAGCGGATAATAGCAGATGCTAAAGCGTGAGGCTTACGTCAAGCTGACATAATAGTGGACTAACATGCTAATCGGTGCAGACGTTGCGGCTCAGTTGCGATAATCTTTGACTAAGCTGAGCCAACAATGGAACAGAAAGATGGCAGACAATAAGCAAAAACCTCAAATACTACATACAGAACTGGTGGCAGAGAGTCGATTGTTTAAGATTGAATCACTACATCTTAAGTTTAGTAATAATGTAGAGCGGGTTTACGAGCGAATGCGTAATAGCGGGCGTGGCGCTGTTATGCTGGTACCCATGCTGGATGAAAAGACTATCTTATTGATCCGAGAGTACTCCGCAGGTAGCCACAGCTATGAGTTAGGTTTTCCTAAGGGATTAATCGACCCAGGTGAAACCGCCATGGAGGCGGGCAATAGAGAGCTTATGGAAGAAGTCGGCTATGGCGCGAGACAGCTCACACATTTAAAACAAGTGAGCCTAGCACCTGGCTATTTTGGTAGTCGAATGGATATCTTATTGGCGCGAGATCTGTATCCTGAACAAAGAGAGGGGGACGAGCCTGAGCCACTTGAAGTAGTACCTTGGCCACTGGATAGTATCGATCAGTTGATGGCCCAGCCCGATTTCAGTGAAGCGCGCAGTATTTGTGGGTTGTTTTTGCTGCAAGACTGGCTCGATAAAAAGGAGTAAGCATGGATATCTCTGCCTTGTTACCTAAGGTTATCGCCGCAGCTCGAGAGTCTGGCGGTATTATTTTAGCCTTGTATAACACAGGGCAATATGAAGCTGAAAATAAAGACGACGATAGCCCTGTGACCAGTGCCGACCTAGCGGCACATGATTACTTAAAAGTGGCGCTTCAAGAGATTGCCGATATTCCCGTGTTATCGGAAGAAGGCTGCGATGTATTATTAACTGAACGCAGTAGTTGGCCCCAGTATTGGCTGGTGGATCCGTTAGACGGTACTCAGGAATTTATTGCCGGTAGCGGTGATTTCTCTACTATGATCGCCTTAATTGATCACGGAAAGCCTGTGTTAGGTGTGGTGTATGGGCCAGTTAACGACTTGCTTTATTATGCCGTGTCGGGGCAAGGTGCTTTTAAAGAAGCTAATGGTGAAACTCACGCTATTTTTGCCAGCCATTATGATGCGCATCAGCCACCGAATCAGCTGCGCATTACGGTAAGCCGCCGCCAAAATGTGGATTGGGTGCGAGCCTGTTTAACCACAGAGTTAGACTATAGCTTGGTGCCTTTGGGTTCTAGTTCGTTAAAGTCGTGTTTGGTAGCGGAGGGCGGTGCGGATATTTATATGCGCATTGGGCCAACCGGCGAATGGGATACGGGCGCTACTCAGTGCATAGTG
Organism: Oceanisphaera sp.; assembly: GCF_052084945.1. Lineage (NCBI taxonomy): Bacteria > Pseudomonadati > Pseudomonadota > Gammaproteobacteria > Aeromonadales > Aeromonadaceae > Oceanisphaera > Oceanisphaera sp. Next base: position 4,449 of record NZ_JBQDEX010000014.1, on the reverse strand, counting down.
GAAGAAGCAGGGGGGCGGATTGTAGATTTATATTTAGCGCCGCTGAGCTATAACCGCCGCCATACGCTGATTAACCCCAATTTTATTACCATGGGCGATGCGTCTTTGCCTTGGGCTGATATTTTGGTTGACCCAGAAGGCCATGGCCAGCAGACAAAGCCGTAAGCGGTCAGCTTTAAGCTGGCCAGATTTGCGCTAAACAGGCAGTTTGGTTTGGGTGTTTTTCTTTAACTGACAGCTTAAGGCTGAGAGCTTTCAGCTGTCAGTTGCGCGGTTTATTCGTCGTCGGCTATTTCAAAATCTTCTATTTCAATTCCAAGCTCGGCCATGATCTTGCGCGCATGAGCGGGAATTTGATCTTGCATATCTTTACGTAAATCTTCGTCTTGTGGCAGCGGTTGTCCGGTATATGCGTGCAAAAATGCTTCACACAGCAGCTCGCTGTTAGTGGCATGGCGCAGGTTATTTACCTGACGGCGAGTACGCTCGTCCGTTAATATTTTTAATACCTTGAGCGGTATGGAGACGGTAATTTTTTTTACTTGCTCGCTTTTCTTGCCGTGCTCGGCATAAGGGCTGATATAATCGCCGTTCCATTTCGTTTTCATCATTTACCCGCATCAAGGTTAAAAAATTCGAGCAAGATTGTAACCCCTACATTCTATATTGGCAATCCAACAGCTAAGAGGTTTGGACGTCTGGGTGGCTTGACGGCTTGTGTGGGCTGGGTTACTGTCACACTAGATAATTTTATACAATAAGGGTCGACAGACCCGGATGCTGTTTAGTGGGCAAAGGAGCAAATATGCCAGATTACCAGACTCAAACTCATGCCGTTCGTACCGGTATTGATACCGACACTCAACACGGCGCCGTTACGCCGCCTATTTATTTTAGTAGTACTTTCTCGTTTGCCGATTTTGATAAGCAGCGTCGTTTTGATTATGCCCGCTCGGGTAACCCTACTCGCCAAACCTTAATTGATGCCCTAACGCTACTTGAAAAAGGCGCGGGTGGCGCAGTGACCGCTAATGGCACTGGCACTATTAACCTAATTGTTACCTCTCAGCTGAATGCTGGTGATTTGCTGATTGCTCCGCACGACTGTTATGGCGGCACCCATCGTCTGTTTAATGCCTTTGCCAAAAAAGGCCACTTTAATGTGGAATACGTCGATCAAACGGACGAGACTGCGGTAGCCGCCGCCATGGCGAAAAAGCCAAAAATGCTATGGATTGAAACGCCCTCTAACCCTTTATTACGGGTGGCGGATATTGCTGCATTATGTGCCGCGGCCAAAGAAGTGGGCGCGTTAAGTGTGGTTGATAACACCTTTTTATCTCCCGTATTACAGCAGCCCCTGACCTTGGGTGCCGATTTAGTGGTGCATTCCACCACCAAGTATATTAATGGTCATTCCGATGCTTTGGGTGGCGCCTTAGTGGCCGCTGATGCTGAGCTTGCCGAAGAGCTGCGCTGGTGGGCCAACTGTTTAGGGGTTACAGGACCTGCGTTTGATAACTATCAAACCCTACGAGGCTTACGTACCTTAGGGGTGCGCATGCGCCAGCACTGTGAAAATGCCGATGCACTTTTAACTTATTTACAACAGCAGCCAGCCGTCAAAGCGGTGTATCACCCCAGCCTGCCTGATAGCCCAGGCCACGAGATAGCTGCACGTCAGCAGTCTGGCTTTGGTGCCATGCTGAGCTTTGAGCTAGACACAGATGATGCCGGTATGCGGGCGTTTTTGGCTGAACTACGATTATTTTGCTTAGCCGAATCGCTAGGTGGCGTAGAAAGTCTCATTGCTCATCCGGCGACCATGACTCATGCCGCTATGCCAGAGGCAGATCGTCTTGCTGCGGGCATTACTAATCAATTATTGCGTGTGTCTGTGGGCATTGAAGATGTTCGCGACTTGATCGCCGATTTTGACCAAGCATTTAAGGTGTTAAATACGTAATGGTTCAGTATCAAGGTGAGGCTGTAGCGACACCAAGTCCGACACTCAAGCCAACACTACGTCCGGTGCATAAATTTGGTGGTAGTAGTTTAGCGGATGCGTCCGGCTTTCACCGAGTGGCTAACATTATTGCACAGCTGCCAACGCCGGGCTGTTTGGTGGTGGTGTCGGCATCGGGTAAAACCACCAATCAATTAATTGAGCTACTCAATTTATTTATCAGTGGTGATAGCGCTGCGGCCACGGCATTAGAGGGGATCTACAATTTTCAGCAACAGCTGATTATTAATACTCTTGATGATGAGCAGTCGCCGTTACTCGCGCAATTAGATGACGACATTCATCTTATTGCTACTGTGCTAGAAGAGCAGCAGCTAGATAAATACCAGCAACACTTTATTCAGGCATTTGGTGAAGTGTGGTCGTCACGCTTATTGGCGCAACTATTACTTAACCAAGGCATAGCGGCGGCCAGTGTGGATGCCCGCCGTTTTTTACGCGTGAGTGGTTCACCTGTGCAAGTAGATGAGGACTATTCTCGTCAACAGTTGCAGCCTATTTTGGCCGCGCAGGGGGAGCAAGTACTGGTTGTTACAGGCTTTATTGGTGCTGATGCGCAACAGAGAAGCTGTTTATTAGGGCGCAATGGCTCTGACTTTAGTGCCACCTTACTGGCCGAGCTTGCCGGTAGTAGCGAGACCACCATTTGGAGTGATGTGCCCGGTGTATCTAGTGCCGATCCGCGACGTGTGCAAGGCACTCAGTTGCTGGCTCGGCTGTCTTTATCGGAGGCGGCGGAGCTGGCACGCTTAGGCTCACCGATTTTACACAGTCGCACCTTAGGGCCTGTGGCCAATAGTCAGCAGCAATTAACCTTGCGCAGCAGTTATCATCCCCATGATGGTCATACTCGCATTTTACGCCAACACCCTCGTGAACCCGGGGCGCGCATTGTGACCTGTGTTGATGATGCCGTATTAATTGAAATGACCATTTCTAGTGGTTATCACGACAAAGTTGATGCATTAACTGAGTGGTTAACCCGCCGCGAGCTGGCTCCATTGGCGTGTAAGCGTCGGCCTGAGCGTAAGCTGTGGCAAATTGCCTATACGCCTGAGCAGGCAGTGCAAGCTTTCTCTTTATTGCGCGATCATCAGCCCGCTGGCGGCTTTGAAGATTTACAAGAGCGAGAAGGCTTTTCGTTGGTGGCATTAGTGGGTAAAGGCGTTACGGCTCAGCCTGAGCAGTGTTTGCACTTTTACCACGCGTTAAATGCTCAGCCGCTAGAATTTATTCAACCCGCTAAAAATGGCCTCAGCTTAGTAGGCATTGTGCGAAAAATTCCTCTAGACCCATTATTGCAGTTGCTACATCAAAGTTTGTTTCGCCGGCCTAAACGTGTGGGATTATTGTTATTTGGCCGTGGCAATATCGGTAAAGCTTGGCTTAAGTTGTATCAAGAGCAAAAAACACGTCTAGAGCAAGAGTTGAATGTCACGCTTACTTTGTACGGCGCGTTTGGCTCTCGCGGTGGCGTTGTGGACGGTGAAGGCTTAACGGTTGAGCAGATACTGAACGACTTTCAGCCACAAGCACTAGAGTGGCCGAACTGGTTGGATCATTTAGCTGAGCATGGTTTTGATCAGCTAGTTGCGCTTGATTTTACCGCCTCGGAACACCTAGTGCAGTATTACCCTAACTTGGTTGAGCAGCATATCCATATTGTGGCGGCTAATAAGTTGGCTGGGGCATCTGAGCAAGATTTTTATCTGCATTTTAAGCAATGCTTAGCCGAACATCAGGTGCAGTTTTTAAGTGGCGCGACAGTGGGGGCGGGGTTGCCGGTGCAAAGCAGTATTAAACAGTTGCAGCAATCCGGTGAAAAAATCAGTGCCATTAGTGGTCTTTTTTCGGGCACCCTAAGCTGGTTGTTTCAGCACTTTGATGGCAGTCAGCCGTTTTCTGAGCTGGTATTACAAGCATGGCAACAGGGGCTGACTGAGCCTGATCCACGAGAAGACTTAAACGGTCAAGATGTGAAGCGTAAGCTGGTCATTTTAGCGCGGGAAGCGGGCTTTGATTTAGATCCGGCCCAAGTTAAGGTGCAAAACTTGGTGCCTGAGTCTTTGGCAGAAGTCGATCAAGAGGGCTTTTTTAATCAGTTAACGGCATTAGATGAGCCCTTAGCCGAGGCACTAAGCGGGGCACAAGAGCAAGGCGGTGTATTGCGCCATGTCGCGCGCTTTAATGCGAAAACGGGTCAAGCAAGTGTGGGGCTTGAAGTTGTTAAGGCCGATCATGCCTTTGCCTACTTACGCCCTTGCGATAATGTGTATGCGATTCAGAGCACGCATTATCGACAAAACCCACTGGTGATCCAAGGCCCAGGGGCGGGTCGCGAAGTGACCGCCGGTGCTATGCAGGCAGACTTATGGAATTTGCTGGCCAGTTTTAAATAAATCAGCGCCGAGCACCAAGCGCCC
>NZ_JBQDEX010000013.1:0-31322 GCF_052084945.1 Oceanisphaera sp. | reverse complement strand
TTGCCACAACGCTCGATAGTTACCAACTTTATTATGTTGTTACCGACTTTATTATCAAGTTACCAACTTTATTATGATTCCACACCAGAAAAAAATGCTTATTGATAATTATTCAACCGTCACTGACTTAGCTAGGTTTCTTGGTTGATCTACATCCGTGCCTTTAATTAATGCCACATAATAAGATAGCAACTGCAGCGGCACTGTATATACGATGGGGGCAATGGCTTGGCTAACGTGGCTCAATTGCATCACACGCATAGTGGCATCCCCTTTAAAGTCCGCTTGTTCATCGGCAAACACATAAAGTTGTCCACCTCGCGCTCGTACTTCTTCAACATTAGATTTTAGCTTTTCTAATAAGTCGTTATTGGGCGCCACCACTATAATCGGCATATCGGCATCAATCAGCGCCAGCGGTCCATGTTTAAGTTCACCAGCAGCATAAGCCTCGGCATGAATATAAGAAATTTCCTTAAGCTTTAGCGCCCCTTCCATGGCAATCGGGTATTGCTCACCACGTCCTAGAAATAAACTGTGATATTTATCGGCAAAGTCTTCTGCTAGTCGTTCAATATCATCGGCCAAGGTTAAGGTTTCTAGCAACTGCCCAGGTAGGGCACGTAAGTCACTAACCAGCTGACGCTCGGTGCTAGTGGTCATGGTATGACGACTACGCCCTACTGCTATCACCAGCATTAATAGCCCTGCTAGCTGGGTAGTAAAGGCCTTGGTAGACGCCACTCCTATCTCAGCACCGGCCCGCGTCATAAACGCCAGCTCAGATTCCCGTACCAAGGATGAACTCGCCACGTTACAAATAGCCAAGCTACTCATAAAGCCGAGTTCTTTACCCAGTCGCAATGCAGCCAAGGTATCCGCAGTTTCACCACTTTGCGATAAGGTGATCAGCAGGCTATTTGGTCGCACCACAGATTTTCGATAACGAAACTCAGAGGCAATTTCAATATCACAGGACACCCCAGCTAAAGAATCAAACCAATACCGCGCCACCATGCCCGCGTGATAAGAGGTACCGCAGGCAATCAGCTGGATATGTTCAACTTTTTCGAAAATATCTCGCGCACCATTACCAAACGACTCAACCACCACTGTAGTATCGGTGATCCGGCCTTCTAGTGTGTCCGCAATCGCTTTGGGCTGCTCATAAATTTCTTTAAGCATATGGTGGCGATATTCGCCTTTATCACCCGCATCATGAGTCACGTCAGACTCCAGCTCGTCACGTTGCACTGCATTGCCATGTGTATCGAAGATACGCACTTCTCGACGGGTCACTTCGGCAACATCACCCTCTTCTAAAAACAAAAACCGCCGCGTTACTGGCAATAGTGCTAGCTGATCTGAGGCTATAAAGTTTTCACCCAGCCCCAAGCCAATCACCAAGGGCGAACCAGAGCGCGCAACCACCAAACAGCTAGGATCACGGGCATCCATTAATACAGTGCCATAAGCTCCGCGCAACTCTTTTACCGCAGTTTGCAACGCAGACAGTAAAGAGTCGCACTGTTGACGATGGTAATGCACTAAATGAGCGATGACTTCAGTGTCGGTATCTGAACTAAACTCGTACCCTTTGTCTTGTAGCATGGCACGCAGTGGCTCGTGATTTTCAATAATGCCGTTATGCACCACCACTATATGACCAGACACATGAGGGTGCGCATTGCGTTGCGAAGGTTCGCCATGGGTGGCCCAGCGGGTATGAGCAATACCAGTCCCCCCACTGAGGGGCTGTTCATTAAGCGCATCGGCTAACGCCTGTACTTTACCTAATCGGCGTAATCGCCCAAGCTGCTCTGGCGCTTCAACAATAGCAACCCCTGCTGAATCGTAGCCGCGATATTCTAATCGGCGTAGTCCCTCAACTAAAATTTCTGCCACATCACGCTGGGCAACCGCACCTACAATTCCACACATATATAACTCCTCAAACTTTAGCCGTTATTACCAGGTTAATATTCTTATTCTTTAACGCTTGCTCTTGTTGTTCAGTAATACCGCTATCAGTCACTAAGGTGTGAATCGACTTCCATGGCAATTCAAGGTTAGGAATTTTACGGCCGATCTTTTCTGACTCAACCATCACCACCACTTCGCGAGCAACCTCAGCCATCACTCGTGACAGCCCGGTAAGTTCATTAAAGGTAGTGGTGCCACGCTCTAGATCTAAACTGTCGGCACCAATAAATAGCTGATCAAAATCATAAGAGCGCAATACCTGCTCGGCGACTTGTCCCTGAAAAGACTCAGAAGCCGGATCCCAAGTGCCACCTGTCATTAATAAAGTCGGCTCAGGCTCTAACTCTTGCAAAGCATTAGCCACCGCTAATGAGTTAGTCATTACCACCAAGTTATGCTTTTCGCCCAACTCACTTAATAGCGCGGCCGTGGTGCTGCCACTGTCGATAATAATGCGGTTATGATCACGAATTCGCTTGGCGGCAGCCTTGGCGAGTGCTTGTTTTTGTTGGGAGCTAGGCTCATTGCTGCGATCGGCAACCATTTCACTGGGGACAGGCACAGCACCACCATAACGGCGCAATAACTGCCCATTTTGCTCAAGAGCAGTGAGATCTTTACGAATGGTCACTTCAGAGGTACTGAAGCGCTGGGCCAGCTCATCAACGGTAATTTCACCCTGCTCATGCAGCAGGGTAATAATAGTATGGCGCCGTTGTTGAGTGTTGAGCTTGCCAATCTGTAGGATAGGTTTCGACATTTAAATTACAAGTTACGAACCGAAACCAAATGTTAGCAAATTGAAAGGAAATAAAACAAGAAAAATATGATGGAAATGAAGCAGCATGGATAAGGGGCAATACCAATCACACTAAATATTCGCTCTATTTAAATGCAGTATCAAGAAGAAACAAAGTCACCTCCATCGACCATCACATGGCAGAGCCGTTAAGTGCTCTATGCTATATCGGCACTCACGCCATCCATGGCGCTCGGATATCATGTGTTGAAGTTAGAGGGGCGAGCTTGCTCGCCGTGACGAACGGTATCAGCCTAACAAACACCCAGTGAATGTTCGCAGTAGGCTGATACTGTGAGTATCATTAGCCCCGCAGCGTGCCGGTGGAGTGGTCCTTTTGTTCGGCAGGCAAAAAATCAGAGAGTCTTCTTTATTGTTATAGAAGAGTTCTTTAATAGTAAGGCCCAATATCTGATAAAGACAAAAAACTGAGCACCTTCGCCTAGATTAGATATTCTTACATAAGATAAAACGAGATCCTGAAGCAAGTTCAGGATGACGATCTAAAGATAAACAGCGCCGTTTTTGACCTGCAGGCTATAAACTCACAATGGCGATGCCAAATAAACGCAAAGAGGTTGATTGAATGACAGCTAATATCCCCCAAGCTCCTCAAGGTGAGTTTGTACTCTTTACCAGTGCTGACGGTCAAACCCGTGTTGAGTGCCGCTTTGAATCAGACTCATTGTGGCTTTCTCAAGCCGCAATGGCAGAACTTTATGATAAAGACGTTCGCACCATTAATGAGCACCTAATCAATATCTACAATGAAGGTGAGCTTGTACAAAATGCAACCATCCGGAAATTCCGGATGGTTCGATTAGAAGGTACTCGCCAAGTATCTCGCGAAATTGATCACTATAATCTCGATGCAATTCTAGCGGTTGGCTATAGAGTTCGTTCACAACGAGGCACACAATTTCGCCAATGGGCAACAAGTGTACTGAAGGAATACCTGATCAAGGGCTTTGCCATGGATGACGAACGCCTGAAAAATCCGCCGGTCGGTCACTCTGCGGTGCCAGACTATTTTGATGAAATGCTGGACCGTATTCGCGATATCCGTGCCAGCGAACGACGCGTTTATCTGCGGGTTAAAGAAATCTTTACCATGGCCGCCGACTATGAGCCATCCAATAAAGAAACAAACCGCTTCTTTCAAATCATTCAGAACAAGCTGCATTATGCCTGCACGCAAATGACAGCGGCAGAGCTTATCGCAAGCCGAGTGGATATCAGCAAGCCTGATATGGGCTTAACCAGCTACAAGGGTACTGAGGTGCGTAAAACTGATGTTACCATCGCCAAAAATTATCTGCGTGAAGATGAGATCAAAGAGCTAAATCGCATCGTTAGCATGTGGCTCGATTTTGCCGAAGACCAAGCACTACGCCGTAAACAGGTATTTTTACAGGATTGGGCTGATAAGTTGGATCAATTCTTAAATTTTAACGATCGGAATATTTTAAGCGGAGCCGGTAAAGTATCTAAAAAAGCGGCAGATGAGAAAGCTAAATTGGAGTTTGACCGATTTGCACAGCAACGCCGACGTTTAAAAGAAGCCGAAGGCGTACAAGCCAACATAGCCGCGCTCAAGACAATACTCAAAGAAAAAAAATAGTCTCCATATAAAGATAAACACCGCCATTTTTTGGATATGGGTGGTAAAAGTAAGGTAGAGCACACTCCTCCTCTGGCTGGCCGTAAACCCTTCCACAGAGGCTCAGCCAAACCATGGATTGCCGCGTCGTTGCACTCCTCGCAATGACGGAGACTAAGATTTGGCTCTGGTCTTTGGTAGATATCCTCTTTACAAAGTTGAGCTGTACTCCCTCGCAGAAACATGAGAATAAGGGAGTACAGCGCCGAAACTAAAGAAGAGGCTGCTGGGATAGCCTCAACCGACCATCACATGACAGAGCCGCTAAGTGCTCCATGCTATATCGGCGCTCACGCCATCCGACAGGGATGCCATGTATTTTTGAGCGCCGCATGGATGCGGGTTAAGCGAGTCGGAGGAGGCTACCCCGTTGTCTCTGATCACTGTCACAATAAAAAACGCGGCTGTGAAATTCACAGCCGCGTTTGTTTATGTTTGACTTACAGTGTATCGCGTAAAGCGTATGGCTGTTTTAAGCTATTTCTTAGTAGGGCGAGGCCAGTCTTTAATGTGACGCTGAGGTACACGAGTAATAACGAGCTCGTCGGCGGCCACGTCTTTGCTAACCGTTGAACCAGCACCTAAGGTGGCATTTTTACCAATGCGCACTGGGGCAACGAGCTGAGTATCGGAACCCACGAAGACACCGTCTTCAATAATGGTTTGAAACTTGTTTACGCCATCATAGTTGCAGGTAATGGTACCAGCACCAATGTTTACGCCCTCGCCAATATCGGCATCGCCTAAATAGCTTAAATGACCGGCTTTAGAGCCTTTACCTAAATGGGACTTTTTAATTTCTACAAAATTACCCACATGGGCATCTTCGCCTAATATTGCACCGGGGCGCAGGCGGGCGAAAGGGCCAGCAGAGCTAGCTTGACCTAATTCAGCTTGCTCAATAATGGAGTAAGGCTTGATCACAACATCGTCGCCAAGCACACAATCTTTAAGAATGGCACCGGCGCCAATTTGCACTCGGTTACCGAGTGTTACTTTACCCTCGATGATCACATTTACGTCAATAGTGACTTCTTCGCCGACGTTAAGCTCACCACGTAAATCAAAACGCGCTGGATCCAGTAAAGTCACGCCCTCACGCATCAGCCGCTCAGCCTGCATTTTTTGATAAGCACGCTCTAAACCCGCTAATTGTACGCGATCGTTAGCCCCCTCTACTTCAGCGCTAGAAGCTGGGTGTACGGTCGCAATGTCACAACCGTCTTTATGAGCCATGGCAAAAATATCGGTAAGGTAATACTCACCTTGGGCATTATTATTATTTAAGGCACCCAACCAACGCTTTAATAGCCCAGCCTCGGCCACCAATACGCCGGTATTCACTTCGTTTATCAAGAGTTGCTCGGCATTGGCGTCTTTTTGCTCAACAATACCCACCACTTTACCCTGCTCACGTACAATGCGGCCATAACCATTAGGGTTATCAAGTTTTACCGTAAGTAGTCCTACACCACCTGCAGGCTTGGCTGCTAATAGAGCCTTTAAAGTCTCAGGCTGTAATAAGGGCGTATCACCATAAAGCACTAATACATCATCTGAATCGTTTATTTCTGGCAGCGCCACCGCCACCGCATGGCCGGTACCCAATTGCTCTGCCTGATGTACCCAGCTTAAGCCAGTCTCAGTAATACGGGTTTTCAGCTGCTCGGCACCATGTCCGTAAACCAAATGAATGTCATCAACAGCACAAGCTTTTGCCGCTGTAATCACATGGCTGACCATAGGCCGGCTCGCTACCGGATGCAGTACTTTAGGTAAAGAAGAGCGCATACGGGTGCCTTTACCCGCCGCTAAAATAACAGCTTGTGTGGTCATGATATGACTACCTTTTATGAGAAGTTAAGGGTGAACAGTAAAGAGGAATACCAAATCTGTACTTTGGCGCTGCCTTGCCCCTTTACCCTTCACTCTCAACTTTCTTGTATTCTAAAAAAAAAGCGACCCTAAGGTCGCTTTTAGGCGCAAATAATAAGCACCTTATCTTTTTAGCAACTGCAACACGCGCAGTTGTGCCACAGCTCGGGCCAAATCAGCAGAAGCTTCTGCATAATCCACATCTTTAGAGGAATCATGCAATTTGGCTTCCGCCGCTTTCTTGGCTTCTTCCGCTTTGGCTTTATCCAGATCTTCGGCGCGAATAGCAGTATCAGCTAATACTTTGACACTGCTGCTCTGCACTTCTAGCATGCCGCCAGAAATATACAGAACTTCTTGTTGACCAGACTCAGTAACATATTGCACTAAGCCTGGACGAATCGATGTCAACAAGGGGGCATGTCCATAACGGATCCCCAATTCACCCTCAGAGCCGGAAACAGTCACCGCTTGTACAACGCCAGAGAATAAACCTTCCTCAGCACTGACAATATCGAGATGAAAGCGAAAATTGCTCATCAGGTTCTCCTTCGCGGCTTACAGCTTCTTGGCTTTCTCGACAGCTTCGTCGATAGAACCAACCATGTAGAACGCCTGCTCTGGCAGCGAGTCGTAATCACCGTCTAAGATACCTTTAAAACCACTAATGGTGTCTTTCAGTGATACATACTTACCAGGTGCACCGGTAAAGACTTCGGCCACAAAGAACGGCTGAGATAAGTAACGCTCGATTTTACGTGCACGAGATACTGTTTGCTTATCGTCTTCTGACAACTCATCCATACCTAAGATGGCGATGATGTCTTTCAGCTCTTTATAACGCTGTAATACCGTTTGTACGCCACGAGCAACAGTGTAGTGCTCTTCACCAACAACCTGAGGGTCTAACTGGCGGCTGGTTGAGTCCAATGGATCAACCGCAGGGTAAATACCCAAAGCAGCAATTTGACGGCTCAGTACTACGGTTGCATCTAAGTGAGCAAAGGTAGTCGCTGGAGATGGGTCAGTTAAGTCATCCGCAGGTACGTATACCGCTTGTACCGAAGTGATAGAACCTGTCTTGGTAGAGGTAATACGCTCTTGCAGAATACCCATCTCTTCAGCCAATGTTGGCTGATAACCTACTGCTGAAGGCATACGGCCTAGCAGTGCAGATACTTCAGTACCGGCCAGGGTATAACGATAGATATTATCTACGAAGAAGAGTACGTCACGGCCTTCATCACGGAATTTTTCCGCCATGGTTAGACCGGTCAATGCTACGCGCAGACGGTTTCCTGGTGGCTCGTTCATCTGGCCGTATACTAACGATACTTTATCGATAACGTTAGAGTCGGTCATTTCATGATAGAAATCGTTACCTTCACGAGTACGCTCACCTACACCGGCGAATACAGAATAACCACTGTGTTCGATAGCGATGTTACGGATAAGCTCCATCATGTTTACAGTTTTACCAACACCGGCACCACCGAACAGACCTACTTTACCACCTTTAGCAAACGGACAAACAAGGTCAATAACCTTGATGCCTGTTTCTAGCAACTCAGAGCTATTTGACTGATCTTCGTAGCTAGGTGCCGCACGGTGGATAGACCAACGGTCTTCTTCACCAATAGGCCCTTTCTCATCAATGGGGTTACCCAGCACATCCATGATACGACCTAAGGTTTCAACACCTACTGGTACTTTAATTGGATCATTGGTGCGCTCGATTTCCAAACCACGGCGCAAGCCATCGGAGGAACCCATAACGATACAGCGAACTACGCCACCGCCAACTTGCTGCTGCACTTCCAGGACTAAGCCCTGGCTTTGGCCTTCAGTCGTGATCTTCAGTGCTTCATATACGCGAGGAACCCCATCTTGTGGGAACTCCACGTCTACTACGGCACCGATGATTTGGACTATGATACCCTTACTCATGTCGAATCCTCTAAACCTTTGAATACCCTTGCCTTATACGGCACCGGCCCCTGCCACAATCTCACTTAGCTCTTGGGTAATCGCCGCTTGACGGGCTTTGTTATACACCAATTGCAAATCGTCGATCATGTCACCGGCATTATCGGTGGCGGCTTTCATTGCCACCATACGTGCAGCCTGCTCACTGGCGAGGTTTTCTACCACGCCTTGATACACCTGTGCTTCCACAAAGCGCACCAGTAACTTGTCTAAGAGTGACTTAGGATCAGGCTCATAGAGGTAATCCCAGCTGTGAGTGGCAACGTGTTCTTCCGCTGCGGGTAAGGGTAACAGTTGATCGATCGTGGGTGCCTGTACCATGGTGTTTTCATATTTATTGTACACCAAGTACAGTTTATCTATCTCACCCGTGTTGTATGCCTCAAGCATCACGGTAACAGAGCCTATCAACTCAGCTAGCGATGGGTTATCACCCAAGCCGCTTTTTTGAGCAATGACCTTGCCGCCAAAGCGCTTAAAAAAGCTAACCGCTTTGCTGCCGATTAGGCCTAAATCAATTTCAACGCCTTGGTCGGACCATGCTTTAATGTCGGTGAGAGCTTGTTTGAACAAGTTTGTGTTCAAGCCACCACACAGGCCTCTATCGGTTGAGATAATAATATACCCAACGCGCTTAACCTCACGGTCTTCCATATAGGGATGCTTGTATTCCAAGTTCCCTTGCGCGACGTTACCGATCACCTTGCGTATGGTTTCAGCGTATGGTCGGCTGTGGTCCATTCGTTCCTGCGCTCTGCGCATTTTCGAGGCGGCCACCATCTCCATAGCGCTGGTGATCTTTTGAGTGTTTTTAACACTCCCGATCTTGCTACGTATTTCTTTTGCGCCGGCCATGTCGCTTCTCCAATTCAGGTGGCAGCAAACGCTGCCACATGGTTACCAGGACTGGGTAGCTTTAAAGCTATCCAGCAACGCAGTTAGCTGTGCTACAACATCTTTGTTGTAGTCGGCTTTCTCGTTGACGTCTGCCATAGTAGCAGCATGTTCTGAACTGGCATAAGCGAGCAAGGCAGCTTCAAACGTAGTGATGCTTTGCAGCTCCACATCGTCTAAATAGCCATTTTCGGCGGCAAACAATACTAAGCCTTGTTCTGCAACAGACATAGGACGATATTGCGTCTGCTTCATCAACTCGGTTACTTTTTGACCGTGGTCTAATTGCTTACGAGTTGCAGCATCTAGGTCGGAAGAGAACTGAGCAAAGGCAGCTAATTCACGATACTGAGCCAAAGCAGTACGAATACCACCCGACACTTTCTTGATTAGCTTAGTTTGTGCAGCACCACCAACACGGGATACAGAGATACCCGGATCAACTGCTGGACGAATGCCAGAGTTAAACAGTTCAGTGGTCAAGAAAATTTGACCATCGGTGATTGAAATTACGTTAGTTGGTACAAACGCAGATACGTCACCAGCTTGGGTTTCAATGATAGGTAGCGCGGTTAACGAACCGGTTTGACCTTTCACTTCACCATTAGTGAACTTTTCTACATAGTCAGCCGATACGCGAGAAGCACGCTCTAGCAAACGGGAGTGCAAGTAGAAAACGTCACCAGGGTAAGCTTCACGGCCTGGCGGACGACGAAGCAGCAAAGAGATTTGACGGTAAGCAACGGCTTGTTTAGACAAGTCATCGTATACAATCAGTGCATCTTCACCGCGGTCGCGGAAGAATTCACCCATAGCACAACCTGAGTAAGGTGCTAAGTACTGCAGTGCTGCAGACTCAGAAGCCGAAGCCACTACTACTATGGTGTTTTCTAAAGCGCCATGCTCTTCAAGCTTACGCACCACGTTAGAGATGGTGGACGCTTTTTGGCCAATAGCCACGTACACACACTTAACGCCAGAGTCTTTTTGGTTGATGATGGCATCAACAGCCAGGGCAGTTTTACCTACCTGACGGTCACCGATGATCAGCTCACGCTGACCACGACCCACAGGGATCATGGCATCAACGGCTTTATAACCCGTTTGCAGGGGCTCATCAACCGATTGACGGTCAATTACACCTGGTGCAATAACTTCTACTGGAGAGGTAGTATCTGTGTTAATGACACCTTTACCGTCGATTGGCTCACCCAAGGTGTTAACCACACGACCCAATAGATTACGACCTACTGGAACTTCCAGAATACGGCCAGTAGAACGCACCTTCATGCCTTCGGCTAGATCCGCATACGGACCCATTACCACGGCACCGACAGAATCGCGCTCTAAGTTTAGTGCCAAGGCGTAACTTCCGCCTGGCAATTCAATCATTTCACCTTGCATGATATCAGCAAGGCCGTGAACACGGATGATACCGTCACTTACAGAGACGATAGTACCTTCATTTCGTGCTTCACTGACAACGTTGAATTGCTCGATACGCTGTTTTATCAGCTCGGCAATTTCAGTTGAATTCAGTTGCATGCTCTATTCCCCAATCAAGATTGCAGCGTTTCAGCCAAGCGGGACAGCCTGCCCCGAACACTTCCGTCGATTACTAGGTCACCGGCAGTAATAATAATACCGGCCATCAGTTTTTTATCGACACTGCAATTCAGCTTCACTTTGCGATCTAGGCGCTTTTGTAGTGAGGCTTGAATCTTGGCCATTTGTTGCTTAGTCAGTTTGGTCGCAGAAACCACATCGGCTTCTACCGCCCGGTCCAGCTCTGCCTTCATAACGGCAAATTCTTGAACCACTGCTGGCAACGCACTCAAGCGTCCGTTTACAGCCATCACCTTTATCAGGTTTTGGCCTTGCTCATTGAGCTGTTCGCCACAGATAGCCAAAAACACGTCGGCCATCTTTTCCGCGTTCAGATTGCTGTTGATAAGGTCGTCAACTTGCGGGTCTTGTGTCACTTGTGCAGCGAAACCCAACATAGTTAACCAGTTATCAACCGCTTTTTTCTCAACGGCAAAATCGAAAGCTGCTTTGGCATAGGGGCGAGCAATGGTAATCATATCCATAGCTCTATGTCCCTTACAGTTCAGCTACTACTTTCTCTACAATGTCGCTGTTAGCAGCGGCATCAATCTGACGCTCGAGGATCTTCTCTGCACCCACTAGGGCAAGAGTAGCAACCTGCTTACGCAGTTCCTCTTTGACACGACTGCGTTCGGCTTCAACTTCAGCCTGGGCCTGTGCCAGAATTTTTTCACGTTCAGCTTGCGCTTCGCGTGTAGCATCCTCGACGATCTGAGCCTTACGCTTATTTGCCAACTCAACAATTTGAGCAGACTCAAGCTTGGCGTCTTTCAGTTGTTCGGTTGCATGATTTTGCGCCAGTGCTAAATCTTTCTTAGCACGTTCCGCTGATGATAAGCCATCGGCGATTTCTTTCTGGCGAGCATCAATGGCACCCATAATTGGGGGCCATACAAACTTCATACAAAACCAAACGAAGACAATAAAGGCGACCGTTTGACCGAGGATTGTTGCGTTCATATTCATCGCAACTCTCCTTTAAAATAGTTGACAGACTGATTGATAAACCGTGGCATTAAACGGCGAAAATCAGATACAGAGCCATACCAACAGTAATCATAGGAATAGCATCAACCAGACCAACTACGATAAAGAAGTTAGTACGCAGAGCTGGCAACATGTCAGGCTGGCGAGCAGCACTTTCCATAAACTTACCACCCAGCATAGAAATACCGATAGAAGCGGCAATTGCGGCAAAACCTAACATCACAGCGGCAGCGATGTAGACGATTTCCATGTTCAGTTGCATTTCCATTTTATTCTCCAATTATTTAGCGATTTAAACGACTGCTTGTTAAAGTATTGTTATCTTTTATTATTAATGTTCTTCAGCTGCCATTGATAGGTAAACAACGGACAAAATCATGAAGATAAAAGCCTGTAGGGTAATAATCAAAATATGGAAAATCGCCCAAGGCACATTAAGGGCCCATTGAGACCACCATGGTAACAAACCGGCAATTAAGATGAAGATCATCTCACCTGCATACATGTTACCAAACAGTCGTAAACCTAGAGAAATAGGCTTTGCGACCAGTGATACAGTCTCAAGCACCAAGTTAACAGGGATCATTGACCAATGGTTTAGTGGTTGCAGTGTTAGCTCTTTAACAAAGCCAGACACGCCTTTCTCTTTGATACTGAAGTAAATGATCAAAAAGAACACACCAAAAGCCATGGACATGGTGATGTTAACATCGGCGGAAGGAACAACCCTCAGGTAAGGAACACCTAGCAATTGTGCGCCATAAGGTATTAAGTCGACCGGTAATAGATCCATCAAGTTCATTAAAAACACCCACACAAAGATAGTTAACGCCAACGGGGCGATTAACTTACTTTTTGCATGAAAAACGTCTTTAACTGAATGGTCTATAAAGCCGAATAACAACTCAACGGCACATTGCAACTTGCCGGGTACACCACTGGTTGCACGAGTGGCAACTTTATGGAATAACCACAAGAACAGTATTCCCAGGACAACGGAAACAAGCAAAGAATCGATATTTAACGTCCAGAATCCCGAACCAACCTGTAAATGTGTCAGGTGGTGTGAGATATAATCCTGGGAAGTTAAGACATCTCCTGTTGCAGCCATGTGTTTTCCTAGTAACGGTTGTTGAGAGTGAACGAAAAAATCCACTGCATCAGCAATGCGAGGGCATAAGTAGTAAACAGAGGCACAACTTGCACTTCCATAAACTTGAGCACTATCACAAACAATAAGATAGTACTACCAAACTTAATCCCAGCTCCGCTGTAAAAGTCCGCCAAAATACTATCGGGTGTAGCCTGCTCAGCATTAAATGCCAGAACCCGCATACTAAATAGACATTGGGGAACCCAGTAGATTCCGCCCCCAATAAGGGCGGAACGAGCAGCAGCCTCGCCTTGTATATAAAAAAACAAGGTACTGACCACTACCACCAAGAGTAATTGTCTAGACAAAATCACCAGCGCCATTTGCTTGTCGCTAAGGTGTGGCTTCATTTGCTCCACAAAAACTCCTGATACAGTTAGGGGCCAATTGGCTACACACTACTCGCTGGCAATGTATTGTCAGTTAAGCCCCAAAAAATCAGGTCAAATTATACCCGTGCTAGATGTAAATGCAATTACGTTAACCTGTTATTTTTGCAGGTTAGCAACGGTTTTTCCGAGTATTTACTACGGGTAAACCTCATTGATAACCTTGGCTAATTATTCATCTTCTTGATCACTAATCCCAAAAAAATGACTAATTTTATCCAGCTCATTCAATGAGTTATATGAAATAACTAGCTTACCTTTGTCTTTATGGGTCGACTTGATTTCTACTTTTGCACCTAACTTGGTGCCTATCTCTTGTTCAAGTTGACTCATTAACAAAGATCTTGGCTGCTCTACCGGCACACTTTTAGGTGATAGAGTCTGTTTAACTAATTTTTCAGTTTCGCGAACTGTCAGACCTTTTTGCGCGATTATGCGAGCTAACTCCGTTTGGTGATCACCGGTAATGGCTAGCAAGGCGCGAGCATGCCCCATCTCTAAAGAGCCATGTTCTACTAATTGCTTTACATCTTCATTGAGCTGGGTCAAGCGCAATAGGTTAGACACCGCACTGCGACTTTTACCCACTGCATCGGCAACCGACAAATGCGTAAAGCCAAACTCTTCAATTAGCCGAGCTAGAGCACGAGCTTCTTCTATTACATTTAAGTCTTCGCGCTGGATATTTTCAATTAGACCAATGGCCATAGCCTCTTGGTCGGCAACGTCTTTAATGAGGCAGGGGACTTGGCTTAACCCCGCAATACGGGCCGCACGCCACCGACGCTCACCGGCTAATATTTCATAGCCTCCATTTGCCAATGGGCGTACTACAATGGGTTGAATAATACCTTGCTGGCGTATTGACGTCGCTAACTCCTCAAGTGCCACTTGAGACATATCGCGCCGTGGTTGATATTTACCCGGTTGTAGGTCACGTAAGCTCAGTGTTTTTAAATCACCACTAGCGTCTGGCTGTGAGTGAGTGTCGGCCTGGTGTTGACGCAGGTTAGCCGCCGAACTGGTACTCAATAACGCATCAAGCCCTTTACCTAAACCCCGTCGTTTCATATTCATGCTGATGGTTCCGATGATAGATGAGAATCTGTTGCCAATTCTTCTCGGCGTAATATTTCCCCTGCTAGTGCTAAATAAGCTTTGGCACCTAAAGAAGATTTATCATAATACATGGCCGGTTTACCAAAGCTTGGAGCTTCAGCTAATCGCACATTACGCGGTATCACAGTGCGATAGACCTTATCGCCAAAATAAGATTTAAGCTGATCGGACACCTCATTAGATAACCGATTTCGATGATCGTACATAGTTCTCAATATGCCTTCGATTTTTAAGTCGGCATTAACTACAGAGGCCAGTTTACTAATGGTATCGACTAAGGCTGTAAGGCCTTCAAGTGCAAAATATTCGCACTGCATAGGCACTAATACTGAATCGGCCGCCGACATAGCATTAACAGTCAATAAGTTAAGAGAAGGAGGGCAATCAATAAAGATATAATCGTAGTGATCTCGCACCGGCGCCAAAGCGCTGCGTAAGCGGGTCTCTCGCGCAAACACTTCCATTAACTTTATTTCCGCTGCTGTTACATCGCCATTACCGGCAACCAAGTGATAGCCACCACTGGTTTCACACTCTACCACTTGCTCTATAGGTAATTCATCAACCAATAATTCATACGCAGTATTGGGAACTTGATATTTATCAATGCCGCTGGCCATAGTGGCATTCCCTTGAGGATCCAAGTCAATTACCAATACCTTGCGCTTAGTTGCCGCCATGGAAGCTGCTAAATTAATACAGGTTGTGGTTTTCCCCACGCCCCCTTTCTGATTGGCAATGGCAATGACTTTTCCCACCGAACACCTCTATTTCGCTAATTTGATAACCACCAAATGGCGGTCTCCGTCTTGCTCTGGCACCACTAAGGAATGCACCTTATCTAATACCAAATGTGCAGGTAATGATTGTAATTCTTGCGCTGGATATTGGCCTTTTAGCGCCAAAAATCTGCCAGCAGGCGCAGGCAGATGAGCGCACCAGCTTATCATGTCATCCAGCGAAGCAAAGGCTCGACTTAATACCCCATCAAACTTTTGTTCGGGTCGATACGCTTCAACCCGGCTTTCTACTGCTATCACATTAGTCAGTCCTAACTGATGGATCACCATGCGAATAAAGCGAATACGCTTACCTAAGCTATCTAACAGCACAAATTGTTTATCCGGATTAGCAATAGCTAAGGGCAGCCCAGGCAAGCCAGGCCCAGTACCCACATCAATAAAATGAACACCGGTCAAATAAGGGCCAACCACTAAACTGTCCACGACATGGCGGCCCACCATGGCGTGTGGGTCTCGTACTGAAGTTAAATTAAAGGCTTTATTCCATTTATCGAGCAAGGTAACCAAGGTCACTAACTGATCACGCTGTTGGTCAGATACTGACAATGCTGTTTTTGACAATAAGCGGTCTAAGGTATTTCTCAATTGTGCTTTCATGGTTATATCTATGCCAATATCTTAAGCTGATTTACGCAGCAAACCGCGTTTTTTAAGGTGGACTAACAAAATAGAGATGGCCGCCGGCGTAACGCCTGGGATCCGCGATGCCATACCAAGCGTTTCTGGCTTAGCCTGATTTAGCTTAGCGATCACCTCATTAGACAGACCAGGTACTTCGTTATAATCTAAATCCAGTGGCAAACGAGTATGTTCGTTACGTAAATGCTTTTGGATTTCCCCTTTTTGACGTTCAATATAACCGGCGTACTTCACTTGAATTTCGACTTGCTCTGCCGCTTTCTCATGCAAAGTACCAGGGCCAATACCTTCAACCGTCATCAAGGTTTTATAATCAACTTCGGGGCGGCGTAACAACTCCTCAAAGGTGTGCTCTTTGATGAGTGGTTTATTTAATAACTTATTAAGTTCTGGTGCTACCTGATGCGTAGGGCTCACCCAGTTATCGCGCAATCGTTGCGTTTCTGTAGTAATTTGTTCCATTTTATCACAGAACAGCGCCCAACGATGATCATCGACTACGCCGAGCTTACGGCCTGCTTCAGTTAAGCGAAGATCGGCATTATCTTCACGTAATAATAAACGATATTCCGCACGGCTAGTAAACATCCGATAGGGCTCTTTAGTCCCTAAGGTGGATAAATCATCCATCATCACACCCAAGTAGCCTTGATCACGCCGGGCAGACCACTCCTCTTTGCCAAATGCACGGCGAGTGGCATTAATTCCGGCCAATAAACCTTGTGCAGCAGCTTCTTCGTAGCCTGTGGTACCGTTTATTTGTCCTGCAAAAAACAAGTTATGTAAGCACTTGTTTTCCATATTAATTTTTAAGTCTCTAGGATCAAAGTAATCGTACTCTATGGCATAACCGGGACGCATAATATGCGCCTGCTCAAAGCCTTTTATGGAACGTACAATCTTGAGCTGTACATCGAAAGGTAGGCTAGTTGAAATACCATTCGGATAGAGCTCAGTGCTGGTTAGTCCTTCTGGCTCAACAAAGATTTGATGCGATGTTTTATCAGCAAAACGCATGATCTTATCTTCGATCGAAGGGCAATAACGTGGCCCGATCCCCTCGATCACCCCACCGTACATAGGGCTACGATCTAAGTTTTGACGGATCACCTCATGAGTTTTCTCATTGGTATGAGTGATATAGCAAGGAATTTGTTTTGGTTGATCAGCGCGGCTCCCAATAAACGAAAATACTGGTGTAGGATTATCGCCAGGCTGTTTTTGCATCACTGAAAAATCAACACTGTTGGCATCAATTCGTGGGGGAGTGCCGGTTTTTAAACGATCGATGCGTAATGGTAATTCTCGTAGGCGTTGTGCTAGAGCAATGGAGGGCGGATCGCCTGCGCGACCGCCTTTGTAATTATCCATGCCAATGTGGATTAAGCCGTTCAAAAAGGTGCCCACGGTTAAGACAACGGTTTTAGCACGAAACTTAAGGCCTGTTTGAGTAACAACACCCACAACGGTATCGCCCTCTAGGATCAAGTCATCACAGGCTTGTTGAAAGATCCTTAGGTTAGGCTGGTTTTCTAAACGGGTTCTTACTGCTTGTCGATATAACTGACGATCCGCTTGTGCTCGAGTCGCTCTAACCGCAGGGCCTTTTGAAGCATTCAAGGTTCTAAATTGGATCCCGGCGTTATCAGCAGCCATGCCCATAATCCCGCCCAGAGCATCAATCTCTTTTACAAGGTGGCCCTTGCCGATCCCACCAATGGCTGGATTACATGACATCTGTCCCAAAGTATCAATGTTATGGGTTAATAATAGCGTGTTTGCGCCCATACGAGCAGCAGCAGCAGCGGCTTCAGTGCCGGCGTGTCCACCACCAACAACGATGACATCAAACGATTCTTCATAGTGCATAACGAATACTCTTGAAACAAGCTGTGAAAGGATCTCAAAGAAGGATCATTTTAGCTGTTTTCTTGTCTGGATGGAAATGCGATCGAGAGGATCTTGGTTACCTTAATAGATCTTAGATCTTTAAAGAGATCTTTTATTATGACTACTATTAGGGATCCATATTTCTGTTAATAACTACTTTTTGATCTTAAAGATCATGAGCTTAAGCACGATCACTTATTGTGTACAACCTTTAGGTAGATCCCATTAGACTGGTGGGTAACTTGGACAGTTACCCACAGGCACTAAGTGAAAAATATTTGATTAATAGGATAACTATAGGTTTACCACCGATTTTAACCATTGTTATGCACATAGATGTTTTTTAGAGGCGAGTTAGTAGAGTGATTTTTATTAGATGATCTGTTGATAACTTGGTGGAGGAAATTTTATAGAGGAGGGATCCAAGCTATGTTGGATCCATTATAAAGAATACTCGCATACGATCTAGCGATGAGTTAGCCAGTGATCGAGCCACTTTTCAGCGATCGCTTCAGGAGGATCTTGTTGGCTGACATCTATAGTAAGTAGATCGGCCACCCGACTTGCTCCTAAGTGAGTGAACTGCTGATCCAGTGTTTGTATCGCTTGGCAAAAAGTATCGTAAGCTGAATCTCCTAAACCGACAGCAATATACTCTAGGTCTGCTAAATGAGGCTGCTTGGTTATAAGTTGCATCAACAAGGGCTGAATATTGTCTGGTAGGTCTCCTGCTCCATGAGTAGAACAGACTAATATTAGATAATGGTCTGGCTTGATCAAGATGTGATCAACTTGGGGAGAAGTGTGAATAACTGTTTGATGACTTCTATTTTGTAAGATATCGGCCATATCTTCGGCCAGATCTTCAGCCGAGCCTAATGTTGAACCTACAAAAAAACTAAAGTGACTCATGCTGTTCCTTGTGTAAAAAAATGGTTATTTTAACACCATTTTGGGCATTAGTCGGTGTAAGATAATGGTGAGGCTCAGAGAAACACCATGCTAAACGTGATTATTTTAGTCTTTATATACATAAATTATTAGGTTTTCGGCGGTTTTAATGCATAAATATTCTATTTTTTTTGTATAAAATATTGACCAGATAACGGATCCATATTTCAATAGCAGTGGGGCTCAATTCGTTTCCCAACGAAAATGCACAAAAATAACAAGGAAGATATCGTGACGTATATTCATAACACTATCACCAAACTCAAGAAGACCAGCCCAGCGCAAGCTGAGTTTTACCAGGCTGTAGAGGAGGTGCTTGAATCGTTACAGCCCATCCTTGAAACGAACGAACAGTATCAACTTAACTCCATTATCGAACGTATTGTTGAACCCGAACGCCAACTGATGTTTCGCGTCCCTTGGGTTGATGACCAAGGTAAAGTACAGGTCAACAAAGGTTATCGTATCGAGTTCAACTCGGCTCTAGGTCCTTATAAAGGCGGCCTTCGTTTTCACCCAAGCGTTAATGCCAGCATTATTAAATTTCTCGGTTTTGAACAAATCTTCAAAAATGCATTAACGGGTTTGCCTATTGGCGGCGGGAAAGGCGGTGCTAACTTTGATCCTAAGGGTAAATCTGATGGCGAAATTATGCGCTTTTGTCAGTCCTTTATCACTGAGCTATATCGTCATATCGGCCCTACTACAGACGTACCTGCGGGGGATATTGGAGTTGGTGGACGCGAAATTGGCTATATGTTTGGTCAATACAAGCGCATAACTGGTAGCTTCGATGGCGTATTTACAGGTAAAAGCCTGCACTGGGGCGGCTCTTTAGCGCGCAAGGAAGCAACCGGCTATGGCTGTGTTTACTTTGCCCAGTACATGTTAGAAGACAAAGGCGACACTTTAGCGGGCAAACGTTGCTTAGTATCGGGTGCGGGTAACGTGGCAATTTATACCATAGAGAAGCTGTATCAGTTGGGCGCGATCCCTGTAAGCTGTTCAGACTCAAGCGGTACTATTTATCATGAATCGGGGATTAATCTTGATACCCTAAAAGAGCTCAAAGAAGAACGTAAAGTACGCTTAAATGAATACCTTGATGCTCATCCTGATGCTAAATTTATTGCTAAAGCTGATTATCCGATAGAAGGTAATGCGGTATGGCACTTAACTGGTGCTCAGCTAGCTTTCCCTTGTGCGACACAAAATGAATTAAATGAAGCGGATGCTAAAGCACTGGTCGCTAATGGCTGTATTGGTGTGTCTGAGGGCGCTAATATGCCTTCTACCCAAGATGCGGTAGAAGTCTTTTTAGCGGCAAATCTTTATTATGGCCCTGGTAAAGCAGCCAATGCGGGTGGTGTGGCTACCAGTCAGTTAGAAATGGCACAAAATGCGAGCATGCAACGCTGGAGCTTTGAAGAAGTAGACGAGAAACTTAAAGTGATCATGAAGAACATTTATCAAAGTGCCAGTGAAACAGCAGCAGAATTTGGTGAACCAAATAACCTAGTATTGGGTGCCAACATTGCCGGCTTCCGTAAAGTCGCCGATGCCATGATAGAGCAGGGTGTCGTTTAAGAAAACGACGTGTAATACGCCGTACGCGGTACGTTAAAAAAGCCCCAAGCCATTAGGCTTGGGGCTTTTTCGTTGATGATTAGTGCTTAATTGATATTAACGGTCAGCGTATGGCATACGGCGTTGCTTACGCTTCTCTTACTGCTGCCGTGACGGCTATTTCAACTAAGACTTCTTCTCGTGCCATGGCTCCTTCTACACAGGTGCGGGCAGGGGCGTGACCTTCGGGAACCCAAGCGTCCCATACCGCATTCATAGCGGCAAAGTCTTTCATGGTTTTAACAAAAATCATTGCCGACAGTATATGCTCGCGACTTGAGCCGGCTTCTAATAAAAGCTCGTCTACTTTTTCTAGCATACTGGCGGTTTGCTCAGTTATCCCCTTGCTAGCATCTTTCGGCACTTGGCCACATAAATAGATAATGCCATTATGCTTAACAATACGGCTCATGCGTTGGGCAACTTGCTCGCGTTCAATCGTCATTATGATTCCTAGTAGGTTGAGAAAGAGGTGAAGCTTTTCGAGTCACGCTTTACGCCGTACGCTATCCGTAAAGAAAGAGAGGCGGTGTTAGTCTTTAACGTATGGCGTACAGCGTAAGGCTTATAGCTTCTTTTAGTAGGTAAACCTTACCTTGTGAGCGGCACTTGTAAATATTTAATTATCAAAAGGAAGAAAATAATATGGCGCTGGTCACACAGCTGAATATCTACCCACTCAAATCGGCTGCTGCTTTATCTGCTAATGAAGCTTTTGTTGCCCAAGAAGGAATAGTAGGGGATCGCCGCTATATGCTGGCCAACAGAAACGGCCACTTTATTAGTGCTCGTACTCATCCTCGCTTGCAACGCATTCAAGTACAGCCTGTAGTCGGTGGCCTAAACTTACACTATGGCTATCAACATTTAGCCGTGCGCCAGTCGGCTTTTATACAGCAACCTATGAGTGCTCAAGTGTGGGATGATTATTTTACAGCACTGAGTACACACCCAGAATATGATGCTTGGTTTAGTCAGATCTTGGGGGAGCCATTGCAGCTGCTTTGGTTAGGCGAGCACTCTCAACGTTACCGTGAATCCATTAATACGCCGGTCAGCTTTGCCGATGGCTACCCCTTGTTACTTATATCAGAAGCCTCCCTGCATGATCTTAACCTAAGAGCAGATGCCAAGCTGCTTATGTCTCAGTTTCGTAGCAATATAGTGGTTGCCGATACGCGAGCTTTTGCCGAAGACGGTTGGCGGCGGATCCGCATAGGTCAAGTTGAGTTTTTAGTCGCTAAGCCCTGTAGTCGTTGTGTGATGACAACAATAGTGGCAGGCACAGAGCACTTCAATGCGCTCAAAGAGCCTTTAGCAACCTTAGTTAATTATCGGCGTGGTAGCGATGGGGAAGTCTATTTTGGGCAAAATTTAATTCCGCTGAATGAAGGGCATATCAGACAGGGTGATAAACTTGAAGTGTTAGAATATGCCAGCGCCCCTATTTATCCCGACTCTGCGCCCAAACGTCGCGTATTAAGGTGTGTTGCTCGCGAATCACTCACCTGCGATATAGAAACTTATTGGCTAGCAGCAGCCGATGGTAAACCCCTTGCAACCTATCTGGCGGGGCAGCATTTACCGATAGCGATTGATATTGCAGGTACTCGTTATATTCGCTATTACACCTTAAGCTCTAGCCCAGCTCAAGCCGATTGCTATGCCATTAGTGTGAAACGTCAACCGGACGGAAACGTCTCTTCTTGGTTGGCCGAGCACTTTCAGCCTGGGTGTACTTTATTGGCCCATACACCGGCTGGTGACTTTGTATTGCAATCGGCAAAGCGGTATTTATTACTGTCTGCGGGCTCAGGTATTACGCCTATGCTATCTATGGTACGTACACTAGCCGCTCAGTCTTTATTAGATGATGTGCTGTTTATCCATGTTTGTCGCACAGAGAAAGATATGCCTGCCGCAGAAGAGTTACAGCAATTAGCGCGTCAGCATAGTGGTTTGCAAGTGCAGTTTATTCTTACACAAGATAAAAAAGGAGAGGGCGGTCGGCTGACCTTAGGGCAGTTAGCGGCAATTAATAGGTTACAAGAACGACAAACCTATCTCTGTGGTCCGGCTGGTTTTATGGAACAAGCCCGTAGTTGGCTATTAGCACTCGGTTTACCTGTAAATCGTTTACAGCAAGAATACTTTGCTAGCCCACAAAGTGAGAATGTTTCACGTGAAACACAGTCAATTGCCATTCAAGTCGGAGCACACCGTTTTACTGGTAATAATCAACAAGATCTCCTCACCCAAGCAGAGCAAAACGGCATAACCTTACCTTGGTCTTGCCGAGCAGGTATTTGTGGCAGCTGTAAGCAACAGCTAGTGAGTGGTGAAGTGGACCAGCCTGCAGCACCTGCCTTGTCTATGGCAGATCGCGAAGCCGGTATTGTCTTAACCTGCTGCTGTGTACCATTAACGGATCTGGTTCTTAAAATACGGTGAAGGCCTCACACATTACCCCTTACTCTTCACGGCGCAGCCGCTGCTTCATCGACCAAATACAGAATCGACTCGTAGTTGATACCGCTGTGATGACTTAAGCCAAGTTCACAGGTACGACTGTTGCTAATACCGCGGGTACAACCTTTAGGTACTTGCTGCTTTAAGGTAGCCAGTGCTGAGGCGTTGAGCTCGGGCAGGGTAAAGCCTTTGTCACCAGCAAAACCGCAGCAGCTAATATGTTCGGGCACTATCACTTCAGTAGTGCAGCGTTTAGCCAAAGCTAACATT
The DNA here is from genome assembly GCF_052084945.1 of Oceanisphaera sp. NCBI lineage: Bacteria > Pseudomonadati > Pseudomonadota > Gammaproteobacteria > Aeromonadales > Aeromonadaceae > Oceanisphaera > Oceanisphaera sp. The sequence goes on along the minus strand of NZ_JBQDEX010000013.1, from coordinate 8,221 downwards.
TTATCGGCCAGGCCCATGCGTTGGCTGCTACAAGTGATGTGTAGCATTACCGTCTCATTAATAGGAGTCAGTTGTAAGTGCTCTAAAGCTTGTTCCAGCACAAAAGACACTGGTTCATAAATAGAGATATCTTGAGTGAAGCTAGCTAAACTGTGCTTAGCACAGGGGCTGGTGTCCATTAATACCGGCCAGCGACCTTGCTCAGAGGCTTGCCACAAATACGTTTCTAACTCCTGCATCTTATCGGTTGCCACATCAAATAACCCCTTGCTTTGATAAGGCATACCACAGCACAGGCTATTTAACTGCGAGGGGATGATCACCTCAAAGCCTGCCTTGGTGAGTACCGACAAGGTTACTGCTGTTAAAGAACGGCTGTCGGTAGCCTGCTGCGATTGCGCTAAGGTACGGCTGGCGCAAGAGGGGAAGTACACCACTTTTTTAGCTGTCGGTAGCTTTTTCGGCTGCTGGCTCAGCTGAGTGGCTACTGATGACTCAGCTGAGTTTGCTGCCGGTAGTTCAGGAAACCACATAGGCAGCTTGTTACGGCTAACAGAGCGTAAACTGCTATTGAAGCGAGCCATGGCTTGATGACCGACTACTTTACTAATGGTGTTAGCGGTATTCAAAGCTATGGCTACGGCTTGAGTGGTACCCGTAAAGTGTGCGGCAGTCCAACGAGCAATAGGCTGAAACTTCTGATAACGCGCAGTACGCAGCTTACGAACTAAGTCGCCAGTGTTAATGCCGACTGGGCAGCGTTGCTCACACAAGCCGGTGGCGGCACAAGTATCAATCCCTTGATATTCAAATATCTGCTGTAAGTTATCATCTATTACTTGGTTGTTAGCTGCGCGGCGTTGTAACTCTCGATACAGCACAATGCGTTGGCGAGGGGTTAAGCTTAAGTTGCGTGAGGGACACACCGCTTCACAAAAGCCACATTCAATGCACTTATCAATTATCGGATCGGCTGGCGGTAGGGGTTTTAAGTGCTTAAGGTGAGCTTTTGAGTCTGCGTTAACAATAACGCCTGGGTTAAGAATGCCTTGTGGATCAAACAGTGCTTTAATGTTTTGCACCAGTTGATAGCCATCTTTTCCCCACTCTAGCTCAACAAAAGGCGCCATATTACGGCCGGTACCGTGCTCGGCTTTGAGTGAACCTTGGTACTCTACGGCAACCAATTGCGTCACTGCCGCCATAAAATTACCATAGCGTTGGCGTTCGCTCTCACTATCAAAGCCTTGAGTGAATACAAAATGCAGGTTGCCTGCTAAGGCATGACCAAAAATGATGGCCTCGGCATACCCAAACTGTTCAAATAATTGGGTAAGCTTGCGTACTGCCGTTGCCAGATGTTCCACGTGAAACGCTACGTCTTCAATAACCACAGTAGTGCCGGTTTCACGCACCGCACCCACGGCAGGGAACATGCCTTTACGCATTGCCCACAAATTTGCGCACACGGTTTTATCTTGAGTAAAAGAGATTTGATTAACACGAGTAAAGGCTTCTATGGCCGTCATGGCATAATCGCAAGCTTGCTGTAATTGGGGTTCACTTGCTCCCTGTACTTCTATGAGTAAGGCGGCGGCTTCTAAATCTAAGAGCTTAATAAAATCAGGCATGCCTGGGTTATCAGCAATAGAGCGCAATGCTCGGCCATCCATCAGTTCCACAGCGGCCACCTGAGTGTTGGCAAGTTCAGTGACGGCTAAACAGGTGGTTTCTATATCGGGATACACCAGCAGGCAAGAGGCTTTAAAGGCAGGATCGGGAACACTGTAGTAGGTAATATCATTAATAAAGCCTAAGGTACCTTCGGATCCAATCATCAAATGGGCAAGCATATCAAAGGGATCGGAAAAGTCAGTCAGAGCATTAAGACTATAACCTGTGGTATTTTTTAGCCGGTATTTATGACGAATGCGCTCGCTTAAGCTGGGATTATTAGCGACGTCTTGGTGGAGTTGTTGCAAACCAGCTAATAGCTGCGGCTGTTGCTTAGCAAATGTCGCCTTGCTTAGCTCGTCTCGGGTATCAAGATAAGTACCATCGGCTAATACCAAACTTAAACCGGCTAGCGTACGATAAGAGTTCTGAGCGGTCCCACAACACATACCCGATGCGTTATTCGCAGCAATACCACCTATTTTACAACTGTTGATAGATGCAGGATCGGGGCCTATTTTACGACCAAAAGGGGCCAGGTATTTGTTGGCATCGGCGCCAATTACGCCCGGTTGCAAGGTGATGGTATTGGCCTGAACACCTATTTTATAGCCGCGCCAGTCATCGGTTAAGGTGATAAGTACAGAGTCTGAAATCGCTTGCCCCGATAAACTGGTACCAGCAGCACGAAAGGTACAATGGATCTTATATTGGTGACATAACTGCAGTACTTGCCTTATTTGCTCTGTGTTTGAGAGGCGCAATACTATTTTAGGAAGTAAGCGATAAAAGCTAGCATCAGTGCCTAGGGCTAGACACTGAGAAGCGTCAGTCACTATACTGTTTGCAGGCAGTATTTTAGCGAAAGCATCCCTCAGTAAAGAGTAATGAGGTTCCATCAGGTATCCTTTTTTTATCAGTAAGCTCGCTTTAGAAGTTATCGCTAAGCGAATGCTAGAGCGGTTTCAATTTATCCTTACTTTATTATCGGTATGGTTTTTGCGAAACAGTAACGTAAAAATCACGCCTGTTTAGGTCACTGATGGTATAACAAATTTGATTTTTAACGAGGTTGATCATGATTAAAACCGCCATTGTTGGCTATGGGCAGTCTGCTAGTATTTTCCATTTGCCGTTTATTGATAGTTTGCCAGATTTTGAACTGGTGGCGATTAGTACCTCTAAACCAGAAAAAGTGGCTCAGGAATGGCCAGAAGTGACTGTCTATACCGATGTCGATCAAATGTTAGCAGAGTCGAACGCTGATTTAGTCGTGATTACCGCTCCCAACGAGGTGCATTACGAGCTAGGACGCAAGGCATTAAATATGGGCTTGCATGTGGTGATGGAAAACCCCACCGTGACCCAATTACACCAAGGTGCCGAGCTAATGCGTTTAGCCGAAAGCCAGCAACGCTGTTTGATTCCATTTCATAATCGCCGTTGGGACAGTGACTTTGTCACGCTACAAGCATTATTAAAAGCAGAAACACTAGGACCTATCCATGGCTTTGAGTCGCACTTTGACCGCTTTCGCCCCAGAGTCAGAGCAGAGCAGCCAGGGGTGGGGGCAGGGGTGTGGTTTGACTTAGGCGGCCATCTTGTTGACCAAGTGTTAGTGCTATTTGGTAAGCCGCAATCGGTTACTGCGCGTTGTTTATCTATGCGTCCAGGATCTGAGGTAACAGACTACTTCCATGTGCAGCTGCATTATCGCGATAAAGAAGTGGTACTGCACTCTAGCCCCTATCATCCTGGGCCTACACTGCGCTTTAAATTACAAGGTGAGTTAGGTTGCTATATTAAGCGCGGATTTGATCCTCAAGAAGAACGTTTACAAAATGGCATAGTGCCAGACTCGCCATTTTTGGCTAAAGAAGCTGTGGATGATTACGGTATCTTCTATTCTGATGACGATGCACAAGTGATTGAGTCAGAAATCGGTGGCTATCGTCATTTTTATCAGGCTACGGCACAGGCTATTCGTGGTGAAGCGCCGCCACCCGTCAGTATGCAAGACGCATTAGATGGACTGAACATTATTAATCTTGCAGAAAGAAGCTCTGCCGAGGGAAGAACCGTTTCTTTAACCGCTACCAGCTTTAGAGAATAGGGTAAGGGCTGCACCAAGCTAAACAAAAGGCCGAGCGATAAGCTCGGCCTTTTTATGCTTTTATTATAACGACTACTCAGCGCTTTGATTGCGCTGTAGTGCTAAGCCTTGTAAAAAGTTACGTAGGAACTGGTCGCCGCAGGCTTGATAATGTTTGTGACCGACTTTGCGAAATAATGAGGTTAACTCGGGTTTTCTAATTTCAAAACCGGCTAAAGAAAGCAGACCAAGAATGTCTTCTTCTTTTAGTTCAAGTGCCACGCGCAGCTTTTTAAACACCTGATTATTGATAGGTTCTGCTGAGGTATCCGCCTTAGGCGCAGGGCCGCCTTCACGTGGGCCGCGATTTTTTAAAATAAGCCCGTCTAAAAAGCCCAGAAGTTGCTCATTGCTACAGCTGTGGTAATTGTCATCTTCTTCTTTAGCCAGCAGCGCTAAAAACTCAGCTTCGTTAATGGTGATCCCACCTAAGCTAAACAGAGTGAGAGACTCGTTATCTTTAAGGTTAAGAGAGTAGCGAATGCGACGTAAGATATCGTTATTAGTCATTTTTTTTAGCCTCGCTCAAGTTATTGGCTGCTGTATTTGGCTTTTCTTCTGCTTTTTTAACACGAATTTTTTGTCCGTCAACTTCAATGCCGTTCAAGCTTTTAATGGCCGCTTTGGCTTGAGCTGGATTAGGCATAAAAGCAAAACCAAAACCTTTAGAGTTGTTGGTTACGGGATCCATAACAAGATGAAAGTAATGCACCAGGCCGTAAGGAGCCAGTAGCGCTAATATTTGTTGTTCTGTGGTGAGGCGCGATAGGCCTCTGATCATAATCTTCATGGTGTCTCCAAATGACGCCGTCGCGCCTTACCTTCAGTGATAAGTCGGTAATAAAAATAAGAAATGGGCTTAGAGTGAACTGTGTCATATCGCGCACTCAAGGGGTCGCGAGTGTAGCAGCTTGTGTGGCTAACGTCTGCCTGCTTATCTGCTGAAATGGCGGATTTTGGGATTAAAAAAAGCCGACTCACTGGTCGGCTTTATGTGTTATTCGTGAGCAATTAGCTTTCAAAACTACGAATACGTTGGCGTAATATTGAAAAATCAAAAGGCTGTTTAGTCGGTACTAGCAGTAACAAAATAGACACCAGTACTGGCACTAAGCTTGCTAATAAGAATGATTCAAGTAAATAGTTTATTTCTGCACCCGGTGCAGGGAACAACCATAGGCCAGCGACCAAACCCGCACCGGTACTTAACACAGCGTTATAGCTTTGATAGCGAGCACTATAAAAACCAAAGAACACTGGGAAAGCAGCGGCACAGCAGAGTAGGTCGGCAAGTAAGAATAGATACAGCACACTAAAGCCTTGAGAGGCCACAATGAGCACCGGAATAGACAGCAGTACGATTAACCAGCGTGATAAGCCCAGCAGTCGGTTAGCATTAAAGCTGGGGAGCATGCGGCGTAAATCCACCACCATCATGCTAGAAATACCGCTAATGGTTGAGTCGGCACTGCTCATGATCAGCGCTAGGCCAAAGGGTAATAACCCAATAGCAAACCACAACGGAATATTGGATAGCAAGACGTTAAATAAGGCGACGGAACCACTGCCGGGTAGGTCTAACCCCACAAAAGCCAAACCAAACAAGCCCATAATAAAGATAAATACAAAGCTGACTAAACCACTCACAATAAAACCATTACGAATGGCTTTATTGTCTTGGGCGGCAAAAATGCGTTGCCAAGTGCCCTGATAAAAGAGGCCTGTAAGCACCACGGCAATAAAGAAGGTAAGACCAGACTTAAAGCCAGACATATCAAACGGGTTAAGCAGCTCTGGTGCTGTTTCTTTTAATCCCACAATGGTAGGAGCTAATCCCCCCACGGCCTGCCAACCAAACATAATCAGTAACAGCAAGAAGGGTAAAATCACCAGCATTTGTACGCGGTCGGTAAAAATAGTGACTTTTAAACCACCGTATAAAGTGTAGAGCAAGGTGGCAACCATCACTATGCTGGCCGTTACCCACAAGGGGACGGGGGCTAATAGTTCCACCATTTTCGCAATGGCAGTTAACCCTGCGGTCAGTGAGATAAACATATAAAACATCATGATAACCATCACGAATAAATACATGGTTTTGCCGTAGCGGTGTAACACAAACTCGGTAAGGGTGTGTCCTTCGGGGATCAGCTCACGCAGGCGCTTACCCAAGGGGATCATCATAAAGCGAGGCGCTAAAGAGCCTAGGGCATAACCGGTGACGGCACCAATACCGCCCCAAGTTGCAGCTTCGGCTGGGCCAAATAAAATCCAAGTGCCCAGTGAAGTTGCGAGTAAGGTGAGCATGGTGGCTAATCCACCTTGGCTATTGCGCGCCACAATAAAGCTTTCAAGGTTATCTTGTTGACGGCGCGCATAATAGAGGCCTGGTATGGCAAAAAAAGCGGCAAAAAAACAGAGCCAGAGAATGGCTTCGGTTGTACTAAGCATGTGTTCTCCCTTTGCCTAAAGTAGGCAAGCATTACGATAATAGTCAGTCATTGACTATAAATGCCGAGTAACAATAAGCCGCGCAGGGGAGAGTGAGGATCAGTCATTTCCTTCCCTTCGCCGGCATTACCCGGATCAGGTTCGAAGGGTTACCGCAGCAAATTGCGGAATCTCAGCCAAATTTAGTGTTACTTACAACACCTTAGGCCCCCCTAGGAATGTTCCTGAGAGTAAGAATAAAAGTGATGCTTGTCAAACTTTGGACAAACAGCGCCTAGCGCCCGGCTCCAAGCACCAAGCTAAGAGACTAACCAACACCCACACCTATTTTGCAACGGAACCTGCGCCAATGCGGTGCTCCAGGGGAGAGCGCTTTTTGTAGGCGAACATTTATTCTCGCATTACGCTGTAAGCGTAAATTTTTTAAATATTTCCGGCTGCGCCGAAATGCGAGAGCAAGCGTTCGCCTATAAAGGTAATAAAAAAGCCCCAAACCATAGGCTTAGGGCTTATCATTTCTGGGCGCTGGGCGCTGGGCGCTTAGTGATTTTCTATCCGCTTCACTCCTCACCCCTCATAAGGTTTATTTAACCGTCCAGCTAATGCTTTCACCGGCGCGGATCGGAACCAGTTTATTGCCGCCTAAAGGCAAGGTCTCGGGAACAGTCCAAGACTCTTTCACCAAGGTAATGGTATCGGCATTGCGTGGCTGACCATAAAAGTCAGGGCCATTGTGGCTGGTAAAGGCTTCTAGCTTATCCAGCGCACCGGCTTCTTCAAACACTTCGGCATATAACTCCACAGCAGCGTGAGAGGTATAAGCGCCAGCACAACCACAAGCGGTTTCTTTATTCTGCTGAAAATGCGGTGCCGAGTCAGTACCCATAAAAAACTTCTTATTGCCGCTCGTCGCCGCTCGCACTAAGGCTTCTTGATGAGTATTACGCTTTAATATCGGTAAGCAGTAGTAATGCGGGCGAATGCCACCCACTAACATATGATTGCGGTTAAACATCAAGTGATGGGTCGTAATAGTGGCAGCTAGGTTATCGCCGGCCTGCTCAACAAAGTTGACCGCATGCTCGGTGGTAATGTGTTCAAGTACAATTTTTAAGTTTGGAAAGTCGCGCACCACATCAGGCAAGATAGTGTCTAGAAAGACCTTTTCGCGGTCAAAGATATCGATACTTGGGTCTGTCACTTCGCCATGTACTAGTAACAAAATCCCTGTTTCTTGCATGACTTCCAGTACCGAGTAAATGTTTTTTACATCTGTGACACCTGAGTCTGAGTTGGTGGTGGCACCCGCAGGGTACAGCTTGCAGGCAACAATTTTACCCGAAGCTTTAGCGCGACGAATTTCTTCTGGGTCTGTTTTGTCAGTGAGATATAAGCTCATCAAGGGTTCAAACTGACTGCCTTTGGGGCGAACTGCAGTTATTTTTTGGTAGTAATCTAGCGCCAGCTCTGTGGTGGTAGCCGGGGGGAGTAAGTTAGGCATAATGAGCGCGCGGCCCAAGTAGCGGCTGGCATCACTGACGGTGTCTTTTAGTTGCTCGCCATCGCGTAGGTGTAAGTGCCAGTCATCGGGGCGGGTGATAGTTAAGGTGCTTGCTGTGCTCATTGTGTGGGGTTCTCCATGTCATCCATACCTCCATTATCCACGGCTTAGCGATATTAACCAAATCGAAGACAGCTGGAAGCCATAAGTCTGTCACTTCATCACACCTTTTGCTTGTATTATAAATAAAAATGAGATAGGTAATTTAGTCGGTTCGGCCTGCATAACGGCCGAACAAAGGGTCTTCTTCACCGACACGCTGCAAGTACCTCCCTGTAACGCTCAAACACATGACATCCATGTCATGTGATGGCCGGTGAAGAAGATACCTTTATCCGGCCACATACCACTGTATCGCTTGTTAGCGTCGATGACAGACATCC
>NZ_JBQDEX010000012.1:0-31419 GCF_052084945.1 Oceanisphaera sp. | reverse complement strand
CCAATGAGTTCCACGCGCCAGCACTCGCTCCCATTTTTTATGCGACGCCAAGGGGGCAGGCTGCGCGGTGAATGCTCGTGTCAGTAAGCGTAGCAGTATTAAAAACAATAATAAAAAGCCGATGCTTTTGTGCCAAAACGGTAGCACTTGATAGAGCGAGTCGTAATAGCTTAGGCTGCGCATCCATAAACCCAGCGCAAATAGCACCACCACTAATAAGGCAGTTAGCCAATGGAGTAGACGCATTGGCAAAGAAAATTTAGGCATGACAGAACACCCCCATTTACGCTGTGTTATTAAACATTTAACTTAAGATGATCATATAAACACTCTAACACTAGTTACCCACCACTCATATCTAAAACAAAAAAAAGAGCCCTTAGGCTCCTTTTTATACTAATACAATAGCAATGATGATGACGTATTAGTCAGCACGATAGTCGTCGTGACAGGCTTTACAGGTTTTTAGTACTTTACCAATAGCAGGCACTGCCGCTTTTTTATCAAATCCGGCTTCACCTGATGCAGCAATCAGTTCTTTCAGCGCACCACCAAAGGCTTTGCCTTTTTCGCCCATGCCATCCATATCGTCCCAAGCAGCAGGCAGCAGGTTACTGTCTTTTACATCTTTAGTGGCAGGCACATAGGTTTCACCCAACAGCTTGCTCACATTACCTAAATTTAATGCGCGCTCATGTACTACTTCAGCATCAAACTCGGTTTTACCTTTAGCCATGGCGCCTAATACCGTCGCTTGGGCACTCATTACTTGGTAAATAGATTGGCGATATTTTACCAAGTCATCTGCTTTAAACAGCTCAGACTGGGCAACTGCCGTTGAGGCAAAAACACCACCTATGGCAACTAGTGCGATTTTTTTCAGCATCACTTACTCCTTCATTTTTATTATTTACAGCGTATAAATCAGTATTACATCAATTAGTATCTAACGATAAACCATAAAATGTAGCAAAGCCACTCACAACAACAAAGTACGACCTTAGTCTGCGTGATTCACCCAAATTAACTGATCTGTTGCAAAACCAAGTTGTTGTGCTTGTTCAACAAACTGGGCTTTTAACGCTGGGCTAACCTCGGGCTCTCTGGCAAGTAACCATAAATAATCATGATTATAACCAGACACAAAAGCATAGCGATAATCTTCATCTAGCTCAAACACCGCATAAGACGAATAAAAGGGACCAAAAAAAGAAACCTTTAAATGCGCTTCTTGTTCATCATTCACAAAGTAGGCTTTGCCAACCGCTTTTTTTTGCTCTTGGGTTTGCTGAACAATACCGCGGTTAATCACCCGTATTTCACCCTCGTCACCTTGTTGATACTCAGCAGTAACCTGAGCAAGCCCTTGTTCAAATGAATGGTCAAGGCGCGCTATTTCATACCAAGTACCCAAATACCGTTCACTATCAAAGTTTTTAACCGGCGTTACTGCATCAGGTAACCCAGTGCAGGCAGTTAATAACATGACCATACTCATTAATAAAATACGCATGCTGGGTCCTTATTATTAAGGTAGTTAACATAAAAGCCGTTATTTAGTGTGGGGCTTATGACACTCAGCAAGCAGCTTAACAAAAAATTCGCTGCCTTTACGACGCGCAAAATCAATATTACGCTCAGGGATAGCTTCAGGATGGGCGTAGCTGGCCAAGGCTTTTTCCATGCTGGCTTCACGAATAATATGCAAGGTGGGATAAGGCGAGCGATTAGTATAATTAGCGGCATCATCTTGGGGCTCACCGTCAAAGCAATAATCAGGGTGAAAACTGGCTAGCTGATACTTACCCTCATAGCCCTGCTCAAACAAGGCGTCATCGGCCAGCTCAACGAGATCAAGATAAGCATAAAAGCCTTCAAAACCTCTAGGCATAATGACCAAGGTTGTTTCTACCTCGGGTTGTTCATCCAACAGGGTGCACTCGTTAAGCAAAGCCTGCACCACAGCTTTAGGCTGATGCTCCTCTACCACAGCATAACGAATACTGGCTCGCTCCACTTCTTGGCGAGCAAAAGGGCAGAGGTTGTATTTCATGATCACCCGCTTCACCCAGCTTTCGGTAGCGGCAATATAGTGCTCTTGTTCTGACATTTCATCTCTTCTTTGTAACATAGCCAATATGGTGGCGAGTCAGGCTATTGGTATTGTCGACCATTATGCTTTAACCAGCCATGGGGATGGCGACCTTTAGGATCATGGTGGGTCCAGTGTAAAACACCACCTTTGTCATTCCACACATATTCCCCGACAAACTCGACGCTATCTCCTAGCTTAAGATCCTGAATATAAGGCGCTAGGTCAATATTATGCGCCACTAACAAGGTTTGTCCGCTGGCTAAACGTAAAATAAAGCGTTGATGTCGACTGCCTTTAGTATCATCCGCCAGTAACTTGATCACCTGCCCCTGATCCGCAATTTGCTGTTTATGATGGCGCCGTAAATAAACCGACGGCTCGCTGATTGCTGTTGGCTTGGTAGACGGCTTCGCAATAAGCTCGGTGCTCGGTGTAGTCGCGGCGCTATCATTAGCAAATAACGACAACAAGGTCGGATTATATTGCTCCGCTCCCAACACCACCAATATCAGTAATAAACCCAATAAACCTCTTTTTTTCACCTGTTTAGCTCCTTAGCCTTGAGTTAATCACTTTGCTGTTGTTGCACCTGCCATAGCTGCGCATAACGCCCTTGCTTAGCTAACAAGGTGAGGTGATCGCCCTGCTCTACTATCTGCCCTTGGTCCATCACCAAAATATGATCTGCATCTATAATAGTAGATAGCCGATGGGCTATCACTAAACTGGTTTGCCCTTGTGAAACCTCACGAATGGCCTGCAAAATACGTTGTTCAGAGCCACTATCAAGAGACGAGGTGGCCTCATCAAACACTAATATGGGTGGACGCTTGAGAATGGTGCGTGCAATGGCCACTCGCTGTTTTTCACCGCCACTGAGTTTAAGGCCACGCTCTCCCACTTGGGTATTTGCGCCCTCGGGTAAGCGCGCAATAAAGTCCGCCAAGTGTGCCAGCTTAATCGCCTCTTCTACTTCCTCATCACTGGCACTAATACGACCATAGCGGATATTTTCAAAAATAGAGGCGTTAAATAACACAGTGTCTTGCGGCACTATGCCAATGGCTTGGCGCAAAGAGTGTTGCGTGAGCTCGCGAATATTCTGACCATCAATCAAGATATCGCCGCTATCGGTGTCATAAAAGCGAAACAGCAATTTCACCAAGGTCGATTTTCCGCCACCACTGGCCCCCACTACCGCCACTTTTTGTTGTGGACGTACACTAAAGCTCACTTGGTTTAAAATAAGGCGCTGATCACTGTAACCAAAACTCACATTACAAAACTCTATTTTTCCCAGGCTTACCACCAGCTCTTTCGCCTGTGCATCATCATTAATCACGGGTGAACGACGCAATAAAGCAAACATACGCTCTACATTGGCCATTGAGCCTTTCATTTCACGGTACACAAACCCTAAGAAATTGAGTGGCATAAATAGCTGCATCATAAAGGCATTAATCAGCACAAAGTCACCTAACGTCATGGTGCCTGCTACCACATTATTACCCGCCAGAATCATCATAGTGGTCATGGCGATGGCAATAATCAGCGCCTGCCCTCCATTTAACGCAAATAAGCTTAGACGATTACTGCGCCTAGCCTGCTCCCATTGAGCTAAATCATGGTCGTAACGTTGCGCCTCATATTGCTCGTTGGTAAAGTATTTGACGGTTTCAAAATTCAATAAGCTGTCTAGTGCTCGGGTATTACTTTGTGAATCAGCCAAGTTGGCCGCCCGCACAAAGCCTGTTCGCCAATCGGTTGCAATAATAGACCACCCCACATAGACCACCACGGCAATAAAAGTGACCAGCGCAAACCATATCGAGTAGTTGATGAGCAAGACGCCAATGACCATGGCAATTTCAAACAAGGTCGGCACTATGTTAAACACCATAAAGCGCAGCAAAAAGCTCACCCCAGACACGCCTCGCTCAACATCGCGCGATAAACCGCCCGTATTACGATTTAAGTGAAAGTTAAGCTCTAGGCGATGCAAGTGATTAAATACCGCCAACCCTATGCGGCGCATGGCCCGTTCAGTCACACGGCCAAATAAGGCATCGCGAATTTCGCCCAATAACACATTACTAAAGCGCACCACGCCATAGGCCAATAGCAAGCCCAAAGGCAGTACTAACAACTTATTGCTGCTGCCATCACTCACACTGGCATCCATGGCATCAACAATATGCTTAAGAATAAAGGGCAAACCCACACTGGCTACTTTGGCCGCCACTAAGCACAACAGCGCCAGCACAATGCGACCTCGGTATTCCAGTAGATAAGGCCCTAGCGTCTTTAAGGTGCGCCAATTAAAAGGAGTCTCTTTAGCCTCGGGATGAAAAGAGCCGCGTCGCATTACATCGCCTATCATTAAAAATAAAGAATTTAATAGTACAGTGTTTCGCAGCACAAAGTGACATGCTTCAGTTATCTACTTTTTAAGGTAAGCTTGATAAAAGTGCATAAAAGGATTGAGCATGGGACAGGTGCCAGAACACACAATTTATAGCCTGCAACTCGATGGCAGTGGCGGTATGCAGCCGCTAGCCGTTGGGGATAAGCTGCCAAACGATGCCAGTGCATGGCTGCACATTGACTATACAGAGCCAGCTGCTGCACTTTGGTTACAGCACACTCACTTATTAAATGATAATGCCCGTGAAGCATTGCTGGGGCAAAGTAGCCGTCCTAAGTTAATACGCCAAGGCGAAAGCTTGTTGCTGATTTTGAGAGGTATCAACCATAATGATCATGATAAACCCGAAGAAATGGTGGCCTTGCGTATCTTTATTAACCCCACATTAATAGTAAGTAGCCGCTGTCGGCCACTATTATCTGAAAAAGATGTGTTTGAACAGTTCGCTACTCAAGATGGGCCTGTCAATGCCGGTGACTGGCTGGTTGCAATATGTGATGCGCTCACCGACCGCGCGGGGGAGTTTGTAGAAACACTGCACGATAAGATATTAGAGCTTGAAGAAGCCATACTAGAAAATAACTTCCCTACTAACGGTCAGCTCAGCCGCATTCGTAAGCAGCTCATTATCATCCGCCGCTACCTTTCCCCTCAGCGAGACTTAGTAGCGCGGCTGGCGAGCGAAAAAGTGACTTGGTTAAACGAGGAGGATCGCCGCCGCTTATTGGATATTGCCGACCGCTTACGCCGCTGGCTAGATGACTTAGATGCCGGTGTGGCACGCACCGCTGTGTTGGCAGACGAAGTGAATAATATGATGACAGAGGCGACTAACCGCCGAGCGTATCAAATGTCGGTCATGGCGCTATTGTTTTTGCCTGCCAGCTTTTTAACCGGTTTATTTGGCATCAACTTAGCCGGTATGCCGGGTGCTGATAACCCCTTTGCTTTTTGGGCATTTTGTTTGTTCCTGTTAGCACTAGCAGTTGGACTGGGAGTATGGTTGAAACAACAGCGCTGGTGGTAGGAGATAACGTAAACAGTGAAGGGATAACTTCTAGCGGTTTTTTAAGGAGTACATGATGAAAAAGCGACTAACTGGTTTATGTGGTTTATTACTAAGCCAACCGCTGTTGGCGGTTGAACCCAACACCACAGCCTTATTTGAACATCAAATACCCAGACTACACTCTAGCGAAATGCTTGATATGAGACCCTTTGCCGGCAAGCCGATGCTAGTGGTGAATACCGCCAGTCATTGTGGCTTTACCGGCCAGTTTGCAGGGCTAGAAGCGCTGCATCAAGAATACCAAGATAAGGGCTTAAAGGTAGTGGGCTTTCCGTCAAATGACTTCAAGCAAGAGGCCAAAGACGAAGCCAAAACGGCCGAAGTGTGCTTTGTTAACTTTGGCGTGACCTTTGATATGGCTCAACCTATTAAGGTACGCGGCAAAGAGGCTCATCCTATTTTTAAAGAGATAGCCCGCCAAAGTGGCAAGGCACCTCGTTGGAATTTCTATAAATTTGTGCTAAATAAAGACGGCGCAGTCACAGCGGTGTTTAGCAGTCGTACTAAGCCCAGTGACCCTAAATTACAGGCTGCAATACAAGCTGTGTTGTAAAGCTAGAAGCTGGAAGGGTAAATATCTTCCAGCCCTTAACTTCAGGCTTATTGATCACCGAGGGACTCGGCAGTAATAGGGGTGATCCGCACTTGAGCAATGCGAAACTCATCCAGCTCGACCACCTCAAAGCGCAAACCTTGGTGTTCAAATACGGCACCTTCTGCGGGCAACTGACCGCACCATGCCAGTAACATGCCCGCTAAAGTGGCGTACTCTTCTTCTGAGTCAACCAAACCACGGCGTGATAAAACCTGCTCAAGATAATGAATATCGGTACTGCCTTTTACCAGCCAGCCACCGGCTTCGTTAACCACTTCTGGGTCTTCGTCTTCATCTAAAAACTCCCCCACTATGGCTTCTAACAAATCATGGGGCGTCACTAGCCCTTGAATCGTACCAAACTCATCATTGACCAGTACTAAGTTACCTCGTGCCTCTCGCAACACATTAAGTAGGCGGATAACACTAATGCTGTCTGGCACTATAATGGAGTCACTGCCTTGGGCCAATGTGGCCAAGGTTTTCCCTTCTTTAAGACCGGCCATGAGATCTTTAGCCCGCACGACCCCCAATAAATTATCGAGTTCACCGTCACACACCAAAAACTGACTATGAGACGAGGCCATTAGCTCTGCTAATACTTGCTCACGGCTATTCGCAATATCTAACCAAGCAATCTCTGAACGAGGCGTCATCACGGTACGGGTAGAGCGCTCGGCCAACGATAAGACGCCGCTTATCATATTCCGCTCTTCTTCGGCAAAGCTGTGCGTTTGGCTAGCCTCTTGCAAAACAGGAGCATCATCGTCTGTATATTGCTTACCACCCATAAGGCGAAATATCGCTGTGGTGGCACGCTCACGTAATGGCACTCTTGCTAGTTGCTTGGCGGTATTACGCTTAGCCAATTGATTTAAAAACTCAATTAAAATTGAAAAGCCAATAGCGGCATATAAGTAGCCTTTAGGAATATGATAACCAAAGCCTTCTGCCACTAAACTAAAGCCTATCATCAATAAAAAGCTCAGGCACAACACCACCACGGTAGGATGGGCATTAACAAAGTCAGTTAACGACTTAGAGGCGATTAACATCACCACCATGGCTAATATAACCGCCGTCATCATCACGGCCAGACTATCAACCATGCCTACTGCAGTAATAATAGAGTCGAGAGAAAAGACCGCATCCAGCACCAATATTTGTGCAATCACCACCCCAAAGCCAGCATAGACATTGCTATTGCAGGTTTCATGCATGCTGCCCTCTAATCGCTCGTGTAGCTCTGTGGTTGCCTTAAATAATAAAAATACCCCCCCGGCCATTAAAATTAAGTCTCGGCCAGAAAAAGCAAAGTCTCCCCAAGAGACAATAGGCGTGGTGAGCGTCACCAACCAAGACACCACGCTCAGCAACGCAAGGCGCATCACTAATGCCAGCGATAAACCAATGACGCGCGCTTTATCTCGCTGATGCGGGGGCAATTTTTTTACCAAAATGGCAATAAAAACCAAATTGTCTATGCCTAACACAATTTCTAATACAATTAATGTGAGCAAGCCCGCCCACATAGACGGATCCATCAAAAATTCCATGGTTTACCTTTTATAAATAGTGAACGGGCAAGCTAATAGGCAGAAAGAACCATACCGACTGCTTCAGTATAGTTAGTTTGGCTAAAAAGTTAGGAAGCGATCGAAACCGACAGTAAGGATCGAGAGAAAAGTGATAATTCAGCAGCGTGTAGCAAGCAAGTTCGCGAGCCATCCATAAGCTACACCGGACATTGGCCGGGCCTTTGATTAAAATGAATGCATATCATAATAAGCACAAAAATAGCACTGGCAAGACTAACTCATCGCTTTTAGCCCGCGAGTACCAAGAAAAATAGTGGCCTTATGCCTGAAAATAACCCCATAAGACCACACGGCTTTACACCTTAAAATGACCCACCTGGCTTTGTAATAACTCCGCAAGTCTTGCCAAGTTACCACTAGAATCACGGGTTTGCTCGGTGCCGTCACTCACTTGCAAGGTGACATCATTAATATTGGTGACATTACGGTTAATTTCTTCGGCTACCATTGATTGTTCTTCCGCAGCACTAGCAATACTGGTATTCATATCGCGAATGCGCGCCACGGCAGCGGCGATTTTTTCTAGCGCTTGGCGTGCGTCAGTTGCAGATTGCACACTATTATAGGCTTGGTTTTGCCCTTGCTGCATCACCTCAATGGCATTACGCGTGCCCTGCTGTAACTGCTCTATCATACTGTGAATTTCTTCTGTAGCCCCTTGGGTACGTTGGGCAAGGTTACGCACCTCATCGGCCACCACCGCAAAGCCTCGCCCTTGCTCACCGGCGCGTGCGGCTTCTATAGCCGCATTAAGTGCCAATAGATTGGTTTGTTCAGCAATACCACGAATAACATCCAATACGCTGCTAATTTGGTCACTGTGATCGCCAACCACTCCCATGGCCTGAGCCGCTTTTTCTACCTCTCGAGCCAGCTCATCAATACTGCTTTCAGTGTGGGCTACCACACGACTGCCTTCTTGTGTGGCACCATCAGCCTCTTGTGCCGCGTCCGATGCCGACAAGGCACTTTGTGCTACCTCTTGTACTGTCGCGGTCATTTCATTCATGGCGGTTGCCACCTGCTCAGTTTCTACATGGTGGCGCTGTACTGAATGGGTGGATTGTTCAGTAATTTTTTCTAATTGATCCGCTGCCGCAGCCACTTCACCTGTAGAAGTCGACACTTCTTGTACCAGTTTGTGCACTTTATCAACAAAGGTATTAATGCTAGTACCCATTTGAGAAAGTTCGTCGTTGCCGCCAAGGTTGAGCCTTTGCGTTAAGTCGCCGTCACCGGCCGCTAATTCATTAATCATAAATTGCGCTCGACCAATACGCAGCCTAAGGGTCCGTGCCATACTCAAGTTAACAACTAGCACGACTAACATCACTAGGCCACCAAAGAGTACACCACGAAAATAAGTGCTATCCACTTGCTCTTGCATGCGCTGCTGCGCCAGGGTGGCGGCTTCTTGCTCTAAGCTGATCAGTTTTTGTAACTCAATACGGATCACTCGCCACGCAGGGTCTTCTGTTTCTGCCAAAATCTTTGCTGCTTGTTCACCTTGACCACGCTCAGACAAATCAAGCACTTGCGCACGGGTCTCTTTTACTGTTGTCCATTGCTCAGCGATTACACTTAGGCTAGCTAGTTGCTCCGCACTTAATTGCGGCCCTTGTTGCAACTGGGCAAGGGTGTCCGAAAATTCGTTGCCCGAGCTGGCCACAACTTTATTGGCCATGGCCAGCGCGGGGTTAAATATTTTGTTACGTGCCGCTATACCTGCGAGTAAACCATCGCCATACATACGATTGAGCGCTTCTACACGAGGTTGATTGACCTCTAAAAAAGACACAAACTCATTACGCACCTGCTGTACTCCTTGCAGGGTAAAGCCTAGCGTGGCGGCAATCAGCACCAAGGTCAGCAAAACCGAGGTGATCATTTTGGCGCGAATGGTAGACAAAGTGAGCATAACCTTCCTTTTATACGTCTTAATATAGAGATTGGACTCAGTATGACCGAAGCCTATAGCAAGAACTTTGATTTCGCTCGTCTTTGATCACAAAACAGATACTTTCATATAATAAAAAGCCTGCCCTATAAAGGGCAGGCTTTAAAAATATTATTTGTAAGGCAATATTTAGTCGAATTTATCTAAGCTGTTGCTTTCAATAAAATCAAGTGACATAAAACTTTCTAGCGAGTCACCTTTAATATCTAACCAAGACGCCGGCAACTGAGTGGCCATGGTGCCTGTTACAGTAGACGGATAGATATTTTCTCTAAACGTCATAATATTTTCTTCTTTATGACGTAACCAAAGCTTAAACAACTCTGCTTGCTCTTCTACTGCAAACTCAGGGTAGTCAGTTGGCTTAAGTAAGTCTCGAATATAGCTACCCTGAAAATCAATTGATTCATTACAGTTAGCTAGTTGCTCGTGTCGTGCTAACCACGACTGCATATCTTTTAAGCGCTCATCTGCCTCAGGTACCGTAATTTTACCCATAATCGCATCACGTGCATACCAAGCTTGGGCATCAAACATGTTAAAGGTGTAATACTGATCCTGCATACCCAAGTAAATCAATTTAGGATTAGGCTGAAAGAAAATACCTTTATATAGGTTATCTGGATACAAGCAATTATGAGTCTGTAAACGCAGTGAGTCGGGTAAAAAAGGAAAGTGGAACAAGTAACCCGTGCACATGACGATAGAGTCAAACTGCTTAGTACTGCCATCAGCAAAGTGACCAATATTACCCTCAACATGAGTAAGCAGTGGTCGCTCTTCCATACCCTCTGGCCAGTCAAAGCCAATAGGGTTAGAACGGTACGAAATGGTTACCGACTTAGCACCATACTTGTAACACTGTGAGCCAATATCCTCTGCCGAGTAGCTTGCCCCTACTAACAGAACATTTTGGTCGGCAAACTCCAACGCATCCCTAAAGTCGTGAGCATGTAACACACGACCCGGAAACAGCTCTAAGCCTTTAAAATACGGCATATTAGGCGTAGAGAAGTGACCGGTGGCCACTACCACATAGTCAAACTCTTCAGTTTCTTGCTGGCCTGTTTTATGGTTCATGACGGTAACAGTAAACATTTTGCTGCTTTCGTCATAAGCCACCCACCGCACTGGGCATTCAAATCGGATGTATTTAGAAATGGCCTGCTTATCAATGCGACCCATAATGTAGTCTTTAAGCACGGCACGCGGCGGATAGGATGGAATGGCCTGACCAAAGTGCTCATCAAATGAGTAATCTGCAAACTCTAGGCACTCTTTAGGGCCGTTAGACCATAAATACCGATACATGCTGCCATGGACTGGCTCGCCATTTTTATCTAAACCCGTACGCCATGTGTAGTTCCACATGCCGCCAATATCATTTTGCTTTTCATAACAGACGATTTCTGGCAGGTTTTCTACCCCTGCTCTACGAGCCGCCTCAAACGCTCTTAATTGCGCCAAACCACTTGGGCCTGCACCTAATATCGCTATTTTCTGCTGCTTCAAGATCATCTCCTTTAATGCAATAACCTTGCCATTGTAAAGGATTTATCACTTAATTTACAAATAAAAAAGAAATTTGTACTAAAAGTAGCCAAATGGAGCAGTTTATTTAAGCAGCAAATATTAACCAATCATCTTATTACTCACCTATAAACTGTATGCTTTTCAACCTACATTCAGCTATTAATACTGTTTCATCATTTGATGACTTGCGCCAAAAGTGTGACGAGCCTTGCAGAAAATACAGAAAAATAACGATTTTATAGCGCTTAGCTCACACTATAACCGCTAATTTAGCAGCTAAATAAGGCGTCATTCGCTTGCTCAAACTGAGCGTCACTAGCTGCATCTTTTACACCAAGCTAGGTATACTGGCGTTATCAATAACCCCGCTTATGACAGTTGAAATACATCGTATGAAATACTTTATTCCCCTCTTATTGCTGTTGAGCACCGCATTAGTGGGTTGCTCAAGTCAGGCTCAAGTAGCGCGTACATTAAGCGTTGCTCCCACACACACTCAAGATACGCGCTTAGGTAAAGGGATTGCCCAAGAAGCCCAGCACCATAATGCGCCATCTGGCTTTCATTTGCTGGGTAATGGACTAGATGCTTTTGTAACACGCTTATTGTTAATGGAAGCGGCAGATCAAACTTTAGATGTGCAATATTATTTGTTTCATGACGATGCCACCGCCAAGTTGTTTACGTATCACTTGTTACGTGCTGCTGACCGTGGTGTAAGAGTGCGCATGTTATTGGATGATTTTGGCCACTATGGTCAAGAAAAGTTCTTTGCCGCCTTAATTCAGCACCCTAATATTTCGATTCGACTCTTTAACCCCTTTGCCAATCGCGCCATGCCTTATCTGGACTTTTTAACCAGCTTCTCGCGGGTAAATCGGCGTATGCACAATAAGTCATTTATTGCCGATAATCAGGCTGCCATTATTGGAGGCCGCAATATTGGTAATACCTATTTTGCCGCCGACCAATACGCTAACTTCTCTGATCTTGATGTATTAGGCGTAGGAGATTTTGCTCCCGATGTTTCCGCCGCTTTTGACTTATATTGGAATCATCAACTGTCTATTCCCATACAAGAGTTTGAACGCGCCGCCCATCCAACCGCTCTTTCTGTAGTGCGTACTCAATTAGAGACCGCCAGTAAGAGTGCACATAGTCGCGCCTATTTAGCACGTTTGGCCTCGTTGCAATTAGTAGAGCAACTTAAGCAAGGGCAAGTTGAGTTACATTGGGCGCAGTCTGATCTTGTTTATGATGCCCCCGATAAAATTCTTAATGCCACCGATAATAATACCGGCCATATGGCACCAGCACTGAACGCACTACTCAGCGACGTAGATCGCGAAGCGCTCATTGTCTCGCCCTACTTTATTCCTGGTCACAATGGTGTAGCAAGTTTTGCCAATTGGATTCAATCTGGTGCTAGCGTGACCATTTTAACCAACTCTCTCGCCGCCAATGATGTGCCAGTAGTACACGCAGGTTATGCACGTTATCGCCAGCCATTAATAGATGCTGGTGTAGAGCTATGGGAATTACAACCCAGCGCTAAAGCGGCTAAAAAACGTAAACAAGATAAAGGACTGCCCGGCTCATCTAAAGCCAGCTTGCACGCCAAAACCATGATTTTTGACCGCGATACTCTGTTTGTAGGCTCGATGAATCTAGATCCGCGATCTATCAACTTAAATACCGAAATTGGCGTATTAATTTATAGCGAAGAGCTGGCAGAATTTGCCAGCCAAGTCATGTTAGCCGAGCTACCCGACCATGCTTGGCGACTCGATACGAAAGAAAAAAACGGCTTTTTGGGGCGCTCTAAGCAATTAATTTGGCTAGATGAATCGACTCAACCCGCGACCATTATTAGCCACAGCAGTGAGCCCGAAGCCGGCCGTTGGAGTCGCTTTCAAGCATGGCTATTTGGCTACTTACCTTTAGAGTCAATGCTTTAACTGACAGCTTAGCGCAGTCCGAAGAGCTTTAGCCATAACGTCGTGATTTGCGGTTAACTTCGTCGATTTGCGTATTAAGAGTACAAAAATCGTAAAGATATCCAAGTAGAAACAAACCGCCAGTAAAAAACCAAAGAATGGCGGTAATCCATTTGCCCATATATAAACGATGAATGCCAAAGATGCCGAAAAAAGTCATCAATATCCAAGCAATACTATAATCAGTAGATCCCGTGCTATAACGCTCATCTGCATCTCTGTCCATGGCGGGAATTAAAAACAGATCCACAATCCAACCGATAAAAAACAATCCCAGAGTCAGAAAATATACAGTACCGCTCACCGGACGGCCGTAATAAAAGCGATGAGCCCCCATAAAACCAAAAATCCATAAAATGTAACCAATCACTTTGCTGTGTGTGTTATTCATTGTTATTCCACTCCCCTGTGTTATTTACTTCTATATTTTAGCTTACGCTTAGCGCCAGATAATCACCACATTAAAACCATATTAAGCGTACGCCGACGTCGTAAGTCCCATATTGTGCGCCATGCCTAATAGTTACAAATAATCTGATGCAGACTTGTTTGGTATCAAGACGACAATAGGTGCCTTTGATAGACTGACAAAATATAAGGTTATTGGCAGCCAAAGTGCGTAATAAGGGATGAGCGTAATAATGAAGCAGCATGATGTTGATGTACTGGTGGTAGGCGGAGGCGGAGCGGGCTTAAGAGCGGCTATTGCTGCTGCAGAGCACGCACAAAAACAAGATAAAGCCATCAGCATTGGCTTGGTCTCTAAGGTATACCCTATGCGATCCCATACGGTGGCAGCAGAAGGCGGTGCCGCCGCGGTGACCCGTGATGACGACAGCTTTGCCGCACATCTTGAAGACACCATAGCGGGAGGCGACTGGTTAGCCGAGCAAAGGGTAGTAGACTATTTTGTACGCCATGCGCATCAAGAGCTGGTGCAAATGGAGCGTTGGGGCTGCCCTTGGAGCCGACAAAAAGACGGCTCCATTCAAGTACGCCGTTTTGGCGGCATGAAAATTGAACGTACTTGGTTTGCCGCTGATAAAACCGGCTTTCATATGCTGCACACATTATTTCAAACCTCATTACGCTTTTCTGAAATAAAACGCTTAGATGAGTTTTTTGTACTGGATCTGTTAATCGATAAAGAGCAGGCAGGTAATGAGCGTATTGCCGGGATTATCGCCCTAGAAATTGCCACCGGTGAGCTGCACCAAATTCGCGCTAAATCCGTTATTTTAGCCACGGGCGGCGCGGGCAGATTATTTCGCTTTAACACCAATGGCGGCATTGTGACCGGTGATGGCATGGCACTGGCGTATCGCCATGGCGTGCCCTTGCGCGATATGGAGTTTGTGCAATATCACCCCACAGGCTTACCGGGATCAGGCATTTTGATTACTGAAGCCTCACGGGGTGAAGGCGGTTTAATGCTTAATAAAGACGGCTATCGTTATTTGCAAGATTACGGCTTAGGGCCAGAAACCCCCGTCGGCCAACCTAAAAACAAATACATGGAATTAGGCCCCAGAGACAAGCTTTCCCAAGCTTTTTGGCATGAACAACAAGCCGGTCGTACCGGAAAATTTGGTGACAGCGATGTGGTGTATTTAGACTTGCGCCACCTGGGTGAAGACTACTTACACGAACGCTTACCCTTTATCTGCGAACTGGCAAAGTCTTACGTCAATATCGACCCTGTTACTCATCCCATCCCAGTACGCCCAGCAGTGCATTACACCATGGGCGGCATCACTACAGACGCACACTGCGAGACTCAGATTAAGGGGCTTTATGCCGCAGGCGAATGTGCCTCTGTGGGTCTACATGGAGCTAATCGCTTGGGCTCTAACTCCCTCACCGAGTTATTGGTGTTTGGGCGCTTAGCCGGTGAGCAAGCAGTGGCACATGCGCTACAGCAAGAACATAGTCCACTGTCTGATCTCGCCCCACAATGGCAAGCACAGCAAGAGCGCTTAACGCAACTGCGCCAACATCAAGGACAAGAAAGTTGGGTGGCGATTAAACGCGAACTCTTGATCACCATGGAGCAAGGGTGCGGTATTTATCGCGACCAAGCAGGCATGGAGCAAACACTGGCTACCATTCGCCAGCTAAAAGTGCGCTATCAAGACGTACACTTAACTGATAAAAGCCACGCTTATAACACTGAGCTGTTGCAATGCATTGAAGTGGGTTTTGGGCTGGATATTGCCGAAGCCACCTGTTTAGCGGCACTGGAACGGCGTGAATCTCGGGGCGCTCACCAACGACTAGATGCTGATTGCAATACCCGCAACGACACCGACTTTTTACAACACAGTTTGGTTTACTACCAGCCTAATGCCGATGCCACTTTAGCTTGGCAAGCCGTAGATACCTCATTATTACCCCCTGCGGTTCGTGCTTATGGCGACGCCGCTAAAGGAGCAACCTTATGATGACCATTAGTGTGGCTCGTTACTTGCCTGAAACCGCAAGCACGCCCTTTGTGCAAGACTTTCAGGTGCCATACGACGACAGTACTTCGGTATTAGATGCGCTCAATTATATTAAAGAAGAGTTAGACCCAAGCCTCAGTTTTCGCTGGTCATGTCGTATGGCCATTTGTGGATCTTGTGGGGTGATGGCCAATGGCCAACCTAAGCTGGGCTGCAAAGCCTTTTTGCGCGACTACCCCAATGGCCTCTTGCTCGAGCCATTAGCGCATCTGCCCGTAGAACGCGATTTAATCGTCGATATGGAAGCTTTTTTAACGCACCTTGAAGCCGTTAAGCCCTACCTGATTAGTGATGAGCAAAACGCTGTTGAGCCCAATAAACAAACACCGGCACAAATGGCCAAGTATCAGCAGTTTTCTGACTGCATTAATTGTGGTTTGTGTTATTCCGCCTGCCCACAGTTTGGTTTAAACCCCGAATTTTTAGGCCCCGCGGCCATCACACTGGCGCACCGCTATAACTTAGATAGCCGCGATCAGGGTAAAGCGCAACGCATGCCACAACTTAATCGCGAGCAAGGAGCCTGGAGCTGTACCTTTGTTGGTTACTGCTCTGATGTATGCCCACAAAAGGTAGACCCTGCTGCGGCTGTTAACCAAACCAAGGTGGAATCAGCTAAAGATATGCTGATCCAACTATTTAGGGGGAAATAATGAGTTATCGCCCAACACTATCCAGAACCTGGTGGCTAAAAAATAATGCGTTTAAAGCTTATATGCTGCGCGAGGCCACCGTATTACCCCTAACGTTTTTCTTGCTATGTTTAAGTGCCGGGCTCTATAGCTTGGGCCAAGGTGAAAGCCAATGGCAAAGCTGGCAAGGCTTGATGGCGCTACCGCCGGTGCTAGCCATTAATGGCCTTGCTCTGTTAGCCAGTTTGTTTCATGCATGGACGTTTTTTGAGCTTTTTCCGCGGGTAATGCCGATTCGTATTGGTAGCAAAGTACTCCCGCCCACACTGTTAATTGCTGGCCAATGGCTGGGCGTATTTATGATGATTTTATTATTTGGTTACTTGTTTGGAGGCGCACAATGAAACCAGAGACGCAACAAACCACAGCAGCCAAGACCATCAAGCGCAGCGATGAACCTATCTGGTGGGCATTATTCAGTGGCGGCGGCATTTGCTTTGCCATGTTTATTCCCGCGGCTGTGCTGTTTTTTGGCTTATTTTTGCCATTAGGCTTAATAGAAATCAGCTATCAGCAAGCTCATGCTGGGCTTGTTAGTTTTTGGGGGTTGGTATTTATTGGAGCCTGTATTGTGCTACCCGCATTTCATGCCGCCCACCGTATTCGCCACGGTTTACATGATTTAAAGGTGCGCCAGCATGGTCTAGTAAAAGTGCTCAGCTATGGCGCAGCCACGTTATTGAGCCTATTTAGCCTTGGCATTTGGCTGTGGGGATAAAAAAAGCCCCTAACTTAGGGGCTTTTTCATTAATCATGCGCAAAGGCGTTAAGTCTACTTTTGAGAAAAGTTCGTTAATGGGCTGGTTGCTTGCGCGTGTTGGCTCTTGCTTGGCAGACCGGCCAAGTGTGCTTGGCGACCCGACTCAACCGCCAATTTAAAAGCTTGCGCCATGGCAATGGGATCCTTCGCCGTGGCAATTGCAGTATTAACCAAAACGGCATCCGCCCCTAACTCCATGGCGAAAGCGGCATGACTCGGTGCGCCTATACCGGCATCAACGATCACTGGAACATTGGCCTGCTCGATAATAATTTGCAGAAAATCATTCGTCACTAAGCCTTTATTGGTGCCAATAGGCGCGCCTAATGGCATAACAGCGGCACAACCGGCTTCTTCTAATCGCTTGCACAATAAAGGATCGGCACTGCAATAAGGCAGTACAATAAAGCCTTCTTTCACCAAAATTTCTGCCGCTTTCAATGTCTCTATTGGGTCAGGCAACAAATACTTAGGATCAGGGTGTACTTCGAGTTTCACCCACTTAGTGCCCAAGGCTTCACGAGCCAAGCGCGCGGCAAATAAAGCTTCTTCTACTGTGTGCGCACCTGCGGTATTTGGCAGTAAATGTACGCCCAATTCCAATAGTGGCGGCAAAATATCGTCGCTGTGATTAACCAAATCGACCCGCTTCATTGCCATGGTGACCATCTCTGAGCCACCGGCATAAAAAGCGTCTTTCATCTGCTGACGGTTGGCAAATTTACCGGTTCCGGTAAAAAGACGAGAGTTAAAGGTTTTATCGGCAATGGTAAGACTCATGTTAGCCTCCGGCTATGGCGTGAAATAGGGTAATATTATCGTTTGCATTTAGGGTTTGCTCAGCCCACTGGCTACGCGCAACCACTTCTTTATTCAGTGCCACTGCCACTCCCGGCTTATCTTGCTCAAGTTGTAGCAATAGCTCGGCAAGGGTAATGCCTTCGGTCAACATCATGGTTTTATCATTTAGTGTTACTTGCATCATTTCTCTCCCTTGAGTCCACATACCGGGCAAGCAGGATCTTTAGGCACCCGCAAGCCGTGCCAACTATGATGTTTGGCATCAAACAGTTTTAATTCACCCCAAGGCACTACGCCCGTTTCGGTAAAATATTTAATGGCTTCTAACGCCTGTAGCATGCCCATGGTGCCGACCACAGGGCCAATCACCCCAGAGTTACTGCAATTCAGTTGCTCACCTATCTCTGTGCCATACAAGCAGCGGTAACAGCCATGATCGCGCTTAGGATCGAGCGCCAGCAGTTGCCCTTCAAAGCGAATGGCCGCACCTACTAGCAATGGTGTGTTGGCGCCGTAGCAGGCGGCATTAAGCTGCTGGCGAATTAATATATTGTCGGTACAGTCCAAAACCAAATCGACTTCCGATACAAATTCTGGCAGGTTTTGCTCATCCAGCTTGTGATTAATGGCGATCACTTCCACCTCGGGATTGAGCTGTTGTAGCTTAATACGCGCGGTTTCTGCCTTACTTTGCTTTAATGAGTCCATATCATACAGGGTCTGGCGCTGTAAGTTACTCATCTCAATGTGGTCAAAGTCAGCAATCCATAACGTACCTACACCTGCCGCAGCCAAGTATTGTACAGCAGGGGAGCCAAGCCCCCCTAACCCAACGACCAATATAGAAGCCTGCTTAAGCTTGAGTTGGCCGGCTTCGCCAACTTCCTCAAGCAGTAAGTGTCGGCTATAACGCATAAACTCGCTGTCGCTAAGTTCATCAACACCCAGTTCGCCATCTTTCAACATATTAGCCCTCCACCAAGGCCAGCAAGTCACGGGTGGCAGCTTCGGGATCCGCAGACTCCGTAATGGCGGTCACTAAGGCTATGCTCCCAATGCCAGTTTCAGCTACTAATGGCACTCGATCTCGGCTAATACCACCAATGGCCACGAGCGGAAACTCTTGCTCCATTAAGGCGACATAACGATGTAAACGCTCAAGCCCTTGCGGACGTGACGGCATGTCTTTGGTCTTGGTCGGGAAGATATGCCCCAGTGCTAAGTAAGAAGGTTTAAGTTCACGGGCACGCAGCATTTCATAATAGCCGTGAGTCGATAAACCAAGCTTAAGACCTGCAGCGCGAATCGCTTCAAGATCGGCAACTTCTATGTCTTCTTGACCTAAGTGCACGCCATAAGCGCCAAACTTGATGGCCGAACGCCAGTAATCATTGATAAACAAACGGGCATTAAACCGCTTGCCCAGCTCAACGGCGGCTTTAATATCTGCTTCTACCTCGGCATCGGTTTTATCTTTAATACGTAGCTGTAAGGTACGCACGCCCCAGTTAAGCAGTTGCTCTAGCCATGCCACGCTGGTGACCACCGGATATAACCCCAACTTCAAGGTATCCATGGCCGCAAATTCAGCGCTTGGATGTGGGCCACTGATCCCTAATTGTTCAGCCAACGTCGAGCCCGGCATTACCACAGTAGGGAAGTCATTCAACGCTGTCGGCCAACCTAAATGAGCCACAGGCCCTGGGCCTGTTCCTACTCCCTCAGCAGCGGCTAAGCCTTGGTTGACATAGGCTTTAGCCAGCACTAGCGCATCTTCTATCGGGTAATCTAGCGCAATAGCCGTGGCAATGGCCGACGACAAGGTACAACCTGTGCCATGGCCATGGGGAGTGTCTATTCGGGGGCTAGCCAGCCAAATTTCTCGCTCACCATCGGTATAAAAATCAATGGCCTGAGCACCGGCCCAATCTAAGTGCCCGCCTTTAACCAAGACAGCGCGCGCGCCCATTTCTAACAAGGCTGCGGCGCCGGCGCGCACATTGTTAGCAGAGTCGGGCGTAATGCCCGACAAAGCAGCTAATTCAATGGCATTAGGGGTGATCAGGTCAACTTCTGCTAACAAATGCTGTTTTATTGCCGGCAAAAGGCTGGCTTCTGCCATCGCCTTACCCGTGCTGGCAATCGCCACTGGGTCGAACACCACATACGGCTGCCACTGGCGACGATACTCGCGCAAGTAACGCGCCAGCACTTCAGCCCGCAAGCCTCCGGGCAATAAGCCAATTTTAATGGCTTTTGCCGGCATATCCGTGGCTAATGACACCAATTGATTAGTAAAAGCCTGCATAAGCACAGGCTCAACCATGGACACTGCAACCGAATTTTGGGCAGTCACAGCAGAAATAACCGAGCAGCCGTGGCCGCCCAGTGCGTGAATGGTGTGCAAGTCGGCCTGTATTCCAGCGCCGCCGCCCGAATCAGAACCGGCAATGGTCCAGACTATGGGTCTTGTCATAGCAATTCTTTCTCCAGTTTATCCGCTTGGTGATAGAGCTCACCGCCGCGCTTTTTGAATTCTTCAGACATCTGTGCCATGCCCGCGACTATTGTTTCATGCTCACCATTGATATCGACCATCTGAATCGCAATGGCTTCTTGCTCTGCTGCATACTCGCGCACTTCTTGAGTAATTTTCATTGAGCAGAACTTGGGGCCACACATAGAGCAAAAGTGAGCCACTTTGCCTGATTCTTGCGGTAATGACTCATCATGATAATCACGCGCTGTTTGAGGGTCTAGCGACAAATTAAACTGATCTTCCCAGCGAAATTCAAATCGTGCTAACGACAACGCATTATCACGAATTTGTGCGCCAGGGTGCCCTTTGGCTAAGTCAGCAGCATGGGCGGCTATCTTATAGGTAATTAAGCCCTGCTTCACATCTTCTTTATTTGGCAGTCCCAAATGCTCTTTGGGCGTGACGTAACACAACATGGCACAACCGTACCAACCAATAAGGGCGGCACCAATACCAGAGGTAAAGTGATCGTAACCCGGGGCAATATCTGTGGTAAGTGGGCCTAAGGTATAAAATGGTGCTTCATGGCAATGCTCTAATTGCTCTTCCATATTGCGCTTAATCATGTGCATGGGCACATGGCCTGGGCCTTCAATCATCACCTGAACATCATATTCCCAGGCCACTTTTGCCAGCTCACCCAAGGTATACAACTCGGCAAACTGAGCCTCGTCGTTAGCATCGGCCACTGAGCCTGGGCGCATACCATCACCAAGTGACAGAGAGACATCGTAAGCGGCACAAATCTCACAAATATCGCGAAAACGCTCATATAAAAAGCTTTCTTTATGATGCGATAAGCACCACTTGGCCATAATAGAGCCACCACGCGATACAATACCCGTCACCCGTTTAGCCGTCATAGGTACATAACGCAGCAACACACCGGCGTGAATAGTGAAATAATCAACGCCTTGCTCGGCCTGCTCAATTAAGGTGTCGCGAAACACTTCCCAGTTTAAGTCTTCCGCTACGCCGTTCACTTTTTCTAGCGCCTGATAAATAGGCACAGTGCCAATGGGTACAGGGCTGTTACGCAAAATCCATTCGCGAGTTTCGTGAATATTACGACCGGTCGACAAGTCCATTACGTTATCAGCCCCCCAGCGGGTGGCCCATACTAACTTTTCGACTTCTTCCTCAATCGAGGACGTTACCGCCGAGTTACCTATGTTAGCGTTAATTTTCACCAAAAAGTTACGGCCGATAATCATAGGTTCAGATTCGGTATGATTAATATTGGCGGGAATAATGGCGCGCCCTTCGGCCACTTCTTTACGCACAAACTCTGGTGTGATGTTCTCGGGTAAATGCGCACCAAAGCTTTCACCTTTATGCTGTTGTAACAGCATTTCATCTCGCACTCGTTCGCGGCCCATATTTTCACGAATGGCAATGTATTCCATTTCTGGGGTGATAATACCTTTGCGTGCATAGTGCATTTGGGTTACGCAATGACCCAGCTTTGCTTTACGGGGCTTGGGCATATGCTCAAAGCGCAAGTGATCGAAACCCTCATCGGCCATACGCTCTTGGGTAAAATCGGAGCTCACCTGAGCTAACTCGACGGTATCATCTCTATCGATAATCCACTGGCGACGCAGCTGAGGTAGCCCTTGGCGTACATCTATGTTCGCCTGCGGATCACCATAAGGGCCAGAGGTGTCATAAATAGGCACTGGCGCATTAGGCTCAAGAATGGGGTTGGCTTCAGTACCGCCTTTCAAACTATCGGCAAGGTGAATTTCACGCATCGCCACCTTTAAATCAGGGCGCGAGCCTTGCAGATAAATTCGTTTAGAATTAGGAAAGTGCTCACCTTTAAGGTTATCGATAAAGGCTTGTGCTTGGCTGCGAACTTCACGGCGGTTTATTTTTTTAGCCGGTTTTTGAGTCGTTACTTCTGTTGGTTTTGCTGTTGACATAGCTATCTCACTTGAATCCATTTTTGGTGAAAAAGCTTGTCAGGAGTGTTGATGAAAAAATTGGCAGAGGAGGAAAGACGCCAACTTCTCACTTGCTTCCCTTACACAGGTATTAGCCTGATCAGGTTCAACGGATCCCACAACTTTGTGGTCTCAGCCCATATAGAGCACTCCGACAAGATAGCCTCTAGTAAATCAGATCCAGATCACAAAAGCAAAACTGAACAAGCGAAAACGTCTTACGTTATACGCTGAACGTTAAACGCAACGACTCAACCTACCTGCTGCGCAGGATCAATAGCTTAAGCGTTGCACTACAAAACTTTCTGTTTATCTTTAGCGTATGGCGTAAAACGCTATTACCAAGCTAACCCCAACGCCAGTAATCCACAAAACAGTAATGCCCCTCGGGCAGTGAGTGCTAATGCCTGATTTAAAACATGCCCTCGTTGAGTCAGCACCAACCGCACAGCTTTACTTAATGGCCACAGTGCCAGCAAACTTAAAAAACCAACCCCTTGCATAATTTGACTGCCCGCCAGCACGGCCACCGCCAATAGCAACAGCTGATAAAGTCGTGCACCGGCCAGCCCTAGCCGCAAGGCCAAGGTGCGTTTTCCTGCCACCCCGTCTGCCTCAAGATCGCGAATATTATTAATATTCAGCACAGTTACCGACAATAAGCCCGAAGTTAGCGCCGCCCAATAGGCAGTTGTACTCAGTTGATGCTGCATTAAATAATGGGTGCCCAATACCGCCACAGGGCCAAAAAAGATAAACACCGCAATATCACCCAAGCCTAAATAACCATAAGGACGACTGCCTAGGGTATAACCTAAGGCCGCCAGCAGCGCCAAGGCCCCTAAGGTAATAAAGCCCAACCAAGCACTGATATTGCTGCCCAACGCCTGCCACAATAATAATAACCCCGACACCACCGCCAGCAGACCCACCCCCTTGATGGCGCCTTGTAATTGCACGGCACTCACTTGCCCTGATGCTAATACCCGGGTGGGACCGGTGCGGGCACCGGAATCTGTGCCACGCACCCCATCGCCATAGTCATTGGCTAGGTTTGATAATATTTGCAGTAATAAAGCGGTAGTGAGTGCCAGTAGTAATACGAGGCCATTAACACTGCCCGCCTTAGCCGCACTGCCGGCGCCTAATAAAATAGCGGCCAATGTTAACGGCAGTGTTTTAAGCCGAATAGCTAATAACCAAGAGTGTAGCGACATGGAGCTTCTATCTTTTAACTGAGTGAATGCAATGGGTTATGGTAACTAAGTCAGATTCGTTATGCTTTAACTAATATCAATATAAAGGCGCTAGTCAGCACCTTTTCAAGATGTTACTTTTATGTGAAGATAAAAATGTACTCCCGTCATAAACGGTCAGCTTATTTGGATAACACACTATGCACATCACAACGTATCGCTACCAGCTGCCGTTAACCATGGCGCGAGTAATTGATAACACCACCTTAGTGCAGCGCAGTGGTTTTTATATCAATATAAACGGTTTTTGGGGCGAAATTGCCCCTCCCCCCACCGCATCTGATGACGCCTTATTAGCCATAGAGCAAGATTTACGCCTCGCTTGCCAACGGCTACGTAAAGAACTGCCCCATGGCGCCACCACAGCCGCGGTGCAATTTGGTCTCGACTGCGCCTTAGCCCGCGTGAGCTCAGCCATGGCCAGAGATGATGACTCTGCCCCTAGTTTGCCATTATTAGAAGGCCCCAGAGACCCCATAGTGCGTGCATGGCGCTGTCGCAGGGTACAACCTGATCGTGCTTGGCTAACACTAACGGGCGATGTGCAATATGATGCGGGACTCGTGCGAGAGCTGTGTGTATTAGCACCGAATGTGCGTTTAATATTAGATGCCGGTGGTCGTTTAACACCCGAGCAATTATTAGGCTTGTGGCAACGCATTGACGGCCACCGTATTGATTGGCTGCTCGACCCTGCATCTGATATTGCCACCGGGCAACAGCTTGCACAGCAATATCAACTGCCAGTTGCCTTTGATTTAGTGCGCTATTCAACCGCCGGCACTTTGCCTGTTGCGACTCCCTTTGCCGAGCTTAACGCCATTGTCCTTAGACCCGCAGAAATAGGCAGCTTTGATCACTGCCAGCAATTATTGCAACAGGCTCATCGCCAAGGGCTAGAAGTTATCATAGGGGACAGCTTACACACTCGCTTAGGGCAGCAGCAGCTCGCACGCTTATCACATACGTGGAATCCTGGGGTTGAAGCAGCATTGGGGCGCTGTCGTTATGTATTAGATACTCAGGTTAATGACCTAGGGCAACCCGACATTACGCAGCTCACCCTCGCCTAAGGATTAAGGACTTCTTGGCTTTAAGGGGGTAAATCCGTATAGTCAGCTGCATATTTCGACAGGTTTCTAACTATGTTTCAAAACAACCCCCTATTAGCTCAGCTAAAGCAGCAAATGCGCGAAGACCTTCCTATTAAAGAAGGTGTTGTAAAAGGTACCTCTAAAGCGTTTGGCTTTTTAGAAGTCAGCGACAAAGAAAGCTACTTTATTCCACCGCCCCACATGAAAAAAGTCATGCATGGCGATCATATTACCGCCATTGTGCGCACCGAAAACGATCGTGAGCTGGTAGAACCAGAAACCCTGATTGAAGCCGGTGTTACACGCTTTGTTGGTCGTGTTAAGTGGTTTCGTGACCGCTTAAATATTGTGCCCGATCACCCCTTAATGAAAGACGCCATTAAAGCCCGTGCCGCCAAAGGCATAGATGAAAAAAGCTTAAAAGAAGGCGACTGGGTACTGGGTGAACTAACTCGCCATGCGCTAAAAGATAATGGTTTTTTCGCCAATGTTGTGGAAGTTATCGCCGGCACTCACGATCCTATCGCCCCTTGGTGGGTCGTATTGGCCCGAAATAAGCTTGCCAATCAAGCTCCTGAAGACAGCAAAGACTGGCAACCAGTAGCAGAAACGCTAACGCGCCGTGATCTCACCGATGTGCCTTTCTTTACTATCGACGGTGAATCAACCCTAGATATGGATGATGCACTGAGCATTAAACGCCTAGAAAACGGCTGGGAATTGTTAGTGGCCATTGCCGATCCAACGGCTTATGTGGCGCATAACAGTGACATGGATAAAGTTGCCGCCGAGCGTGCCTTTACCGTTTATTTGCCTGGTCGTAACATTCCTATGCTGCCGCGCACCTTGGCTGATGAGCTGTGCTCGCTACAAGAAGGCGTTGAGCGTCCGGTATTATGTGCCCGCCTATTGATTGATTTTGATGGCAAGGTGGATGATAACGCCGAGTTTTTTGCCGCAACCATGCGCTCGCACGCACGGTTAAGCTACGACCAAGTGTCTGACTGGATTGAAGAAGTGGGTGATTGGCAGCCAGCGACTGAAGACATAGCTGAGCAACTGCGCCAAATGAACGAATTCACATTAGTGCGCAATGCTTGGCGCGCCAAACACGCCATAGTGTTTAAAGACAGACCCGATTTTCGCTTTGCACTGGATGCCGATAGCAGCGTAACCGCAATCTTGGTTGATTATCGTCGCATTGCCAATCAGATGATTGAAGAATCAATGATTGCTGCCAATTTAGCTTGTGGTAACTGGCTAAATGAGCGTATTGGCACCGGTATTTTTAACGTGCATACAGGGTTTGATCCCGAGAAAATGGACGGTCTAACTGAGCTATTACAAGCTCACGAAGCCCCCTTTGATCCAGCCAACTTATCCACTTTGGAAGGCTTCTGTGCTCTGCGTCGTTGGGTAGATGAGCGCGAAACCAGCTATCTTGATAGCCGCACGCGTCGTTATCAATCCTTTGCCATGATGAGCCCAACACCAGGGCCACACTTTGGTTTAGGCCTAACGGCGTATGCCACTTGGACCTCACCTATTCGTAAGTATGGTGACATTGTTAACCATCGTTTAATTAAAGCGATTTTAGCCGAGCAGGCTCACGACACTTTTGTGCCTAATGATGAGCTGGCTGTGCATTTATCAGAACAGCGCCGCATGCACCGTCGTGCCGAGCGTGACATTGCCGATTGGTTATATGTGCGCTTCTTGCAACCAGCGGTTGCCGAGGGCAAGGTGTTTGACGCTGATATTGTGGACGTTAGCCGAGGCGGCGTACGTTTACGCTTGCAAGAGAACGGCGCGGGCGTCTTTATGCCATCGTCACTGATCTTTGCAAGCCGCGATCGTTTAGAGTGCAGTTGGGACAATGGCCGTGTCTACTTAGACAAAGAAACCTTGTATGAGTTAGGCCAAACAGTACAGGTTATTATCACCGAAGCCATTGAAGACACCCGCTCATTAATTGCTAAACCGGCACAACCTATCTCACCCGCCGCCCCGCAATAAGGCGACAGTGTGATAGCAAAACAACAATAAGGCCTGCAACGCAGGCCTTTTTTGTTTAATAACGGTGAGGCGTAAAGAGTGAAGCGGACGAGATAAGTTACAAATCTTCAAACCTAGATCTATCTTGGCCACGGAATACGCGGAAAAATAGAGATCAGAGCTAACCAACAGCGCTGCTTAGGTGTTATTTTTATGCCGTCTTCCTGAACTCGATTCAGGATCTCGTCTTTAGGCTTTAACATAAAAGCGAGATACCGGAGCAAGTCCGGTATGACGATATAAAGATAAAATAAAAAGCTAGGTTGCTTCGCCGGATGGTAAATCTAAAAATCGTGTGGCACGTTACCTAAAATCGGTCGACTGAAGGCGACCCTACGGGGTCGGAATTTACTTAGCTCTTACCAATAAAGTCTCTTAGTACTTTTCTATCTTATCTCACCTTAATTTTTTCGTGCTTATCGTGAACAGAAAGTCGTGGATTCCGTTGCAAAATATCTAGTCTCGTTTTTTGTTTTCTTAACTTGGCTATGCCTTTTTTAGCTGACCGCTTACGGCTTCAAGCGTACCGCTGCCCTTCGGGCCCGTGTTTGTCTTTTAGCTTGGTGCTTGGCGCCGGGCGCTCGGCGCTGTTCCTATCCATTATGCTCCCCCCTGCTTACGTATACTTAAAAGATATATAAAACACCTTATCAATTACTTATAGATCTATTAGACTTACTTCATCAACATTATTCATGTTCTTGGAGTTCATTATGCGCAAATCTGTTATTGCCACTTTGTTACTCACTGCCGGTTTAAGCGCAGTGGTGCCCGTGCAAGCGAAAGAGCTGCTGAACAGTAGCTACGACATTGCTCGCGAATTGTTTGCTGAAATTAACCCTATTTTTATTGAACACTGGGAACAAGAAACCGGTGAAAAGCTAGCAATCAAACAAACACATGCCGGCTCCTCTCGCCAAGCTCAGGCCATCTTGCAAGGCTTGCGTGCCGATGTGGTCACTTACAACCAAGTCACAGATGTCGATGTGTTGCATCAAAAAGGTAAGCTGATCCCCGAAGATTGGAAAGCCCGCCTGCCTAACGACAGCTCGCCTTATGTATCAACCATGGCGTTTTTAGTGCGTAAAGATAACCCAAAAAATATTAAAGACTGGAACGACTTAACCCGCGACGACGTACAATTGGTGTTCCCTAACCCTAAAACCTCAGGTAATGGCCGTTATACCTACTTAGCGGCTTGGGGCGCTGCCGATAAACAGTTTGATGGTGACCAAGAAAAAATTCTTGAGCACATGGGTAAGTTGATTAAGCAGGTTGCGGTATTTGATACTGGCGGCCGAGGTGCCACTACTACCTTTATCGACCGTGGTATTGGTGATGTGCTGATCACCTTTGAGTCTGAGGTCAATAATATTCGCGACTTATACGCAGAAGACGGCTATCAAGTGGTGGTGCCTTCGGTTGACGTGCTGGCAGAATTTCCAGTGACTTGGGTAGATAAAAACGTCAAGCGTAACGGCACCGAAAAAGAAGCGAAAGCCTATTTGGAGTTTTTATAC
Organism: Oceanisphaera sp.; assembly: GCF_052084945.1. NCBI lineage: Bacteria > Pseudomonadati > Pseudomonadota > Gammaproteobacteria > Aeromonadales > Aeromonadaceae > Oceanisphaera > Oceanisphaera sp. The sequence continues at coordinate 2,986 of NZ_JBQDEX010000012.1, read as the reverse complement.
ACCCCAGTGGCACAGCGTATTTTGGCGAACAACTACTATCGCGTAAATGATAAAGAAGTTGCGGCTGAAGTGGCGGATAAGTTCCCAGAAACCGAGCTATTTAAAGTAGAAGACGTCTTTGGCGGCTGGGAACAAGCCATGCAAGATCACTTTGTTAGTGGCGGTACCCTAGACCAGCTACAAGCGAAAGGACGCTAATTAATGGCGGCGCTCTTGGGATCATCTAAGCGAGTGTTACCCGGCTTTACCTTAAGCTTGGGCACCAGCTTATTGTTTGTCAGTCTTATTATCTTGCTGCCATTAACCGGCTTGATCATAAACACCAGCCAAATGGGCTGGGCACAATACTGGCAAGTGATTAGTGACCCTAGAGTAGTGGCTACCTATAAAGTCACCGCCAGCGCCGCCGCTGCAGCCAGTTTATTCAATATGGTATTTGGCCTATTAATGGCCTGGATTTTAACTCGCTATCGCTTTGCTGGCCGCGCCCTACTCGATGGCCTTATGGATCTCCCCTTTGCCCTGCCTACCGCGGTGGCCGGCCTGACCTTGGCTTCATTATTTGCCACTAACGGTTGGTACGGCGAAGGGTTAGCTGAGTTGGGCATTAAGGTGTCTTATACTTGGGTCGGCATTGTGATTGCCATGATTTTTACCAGTGTGCCCTTTGTGGTGCGCACCGTACAACCGGTATTAGAAGACTTGGGGCCAGAGTATGAAGAGGCTGCTGCCACCTTAGGGGCTAGCCCGTGGCAAGCCTTTTATCGCGTGGTATTACCCGAGCTGAAACCCGCTCTCATTACCGGCACCGCCTTATCATTTACTCGCAGTTTGGGGGAATTTGGTGCCGTTATTTTTATTGCCGGCAATATGCCTTGGCAAACTGAAATTACCTCTTTGATGATTTTCATCAAGATACAAGAATTTGATCATGCCGGCGCCAGTGCCATCGCCAGTGTGGTGTTATTGGCCTCTTTCGTGCTGCTCTTTGCCATTAACGGTATACAAAGTCGCTTTATGCGCCGCGTACGAGGTAACAGCTAATGGACACATCGTTAACTTTAGCTCATCGCTCGCGCCCCTGGGGCCGCTGGCTGCTAATAGCCACCGGAGCTGTACTCTCCATTCTGTTATTAGTGGTGCCGCTGCTGGCTATTATTGCCGGTGCTTTTGCTGCTGGTGTGGGAGGCGTATTAGAAAACCTTAACGATCCCGACATGCTACATGCCATTGGCCTTACGCTGATGGTGGCCGCACTGACAGTGCCCATTAACTTAGTATTTGGTACCTTGTTAGCTTGGTTAGTCACCCGCTTTAATTTTCGTGGCCGCCAGTTATTACTGACCTTAATGGATGTGCCCTTTGCCGTGTCCCCTGTGGTGGCTGGTTTACTCTATTTGCTGATGTATGGCGTTAATGGTCCGGTAGGTGGCTGGTTTGACGAACACGACATGCAGCTGATGTTTGCTTGGCCGGGCATTGTTATGGTGACAGTGTTTGTTACCTGTCCTTTTATGGTACGTGAATTAGTGCCATTAATGAGTAGCCAAGGCACCGACTCAGAAGAAGCAGCCGTTTTACTTGGCGCTACTGGCTGGCAATTATTTCGCAAAATTACCCTGCCTAATATTCGTTGGGCGCTACTGTACGGAGTGATCTTAACCAACGCCCGTGCCGTAGGGGAATTTGGTGCCGTGTCTGTGGTATCGGGTGGTATTCGCGGCGAAACCAATACCCTGTCGTTGCATGTCGAATTATTGCATCAAGACTACAACGCTGTGGGTGCCTTTACCGCAGCCGCCTTATTAACGCTAATGGCCGTTATCACCTTATTATTTAAATCTTATCTTGAATGGCGCCTGCACAGCGCCGAAGAGCAGGAGTAATCCAGTATGAGTATTCACATTGAGGGTATTCACAAGTCCTTCGGCAAAACCCAGGTATTGCATAATATTAATCTCGACTTGCCCAGCGGCCAGTTGGTGGGTCTATTAGGCCCCTCGGGATCGGGTAAAACGACGCTGCTGCGTATTATTGCGGGATTAGAGCACGCTAATCGTGGCCGTATTCATTTTAACGGTACTGACGTGACTGACTTACACGCGCGCGATCGTAACGTGGGTTTTGTGTTTCAAAACTACGCATTATTTCGCCACATGACGGTGTTCGATAACATCGCCTTTGGCCTTAGCATTATGCCTAAGGCGCAGCGCCCGGCTAACAGTGAAATCAAACGCCGAGTCACCGACCTGTTAGAGATGATTCAACTATCCCATGTCGCCGATCGCTTTCCGGCCCAGCTATCTGGTGGTCAACGCCAGCGCGTCGCGTTAGCCCGCTCGCTAGCAGTTGAGCCAAAGGTATTGCTGCTTGATGAGCCTTTTGGTGCACTGGATGCCCAAGTGCGTAAAGAGCTGCGTCGTTGGTTGCGTCGTTTACACGATGATCTACATTTTACGAGTGTTTTCGTTACGCACGACCAAGAAGAAGCATTAGACGTGTCTGATCAAGTGGTAGTGATGAGCCAAGGACATGTGGAACAAATTGGCTCACCTGATGCGATTTGGCAAGAGCCCGCTAGCCGTTTTGTGTTGGAATTTTTGGGAGAAGTGAACAAAATTAACGGTGATATAACAGGTAGTCGTTTTAAAGTCGGCCATTACCCATTGCAATTACCCATTGCCAGCCATAAACAAGGCGCGGCTAGCTGGTATTTACGCCCACACGAAGTGAGCTTAAAAACACAAGCGGACGCCCAGCACCCCTTGCCGGTACTGGTGACGGATGTGAATGCCCGAGGTAGCTTAGTGCAGCTGGAATTAGAGCCCAAAGATTGGCCAGGTGAGCTGATGGAAGCCCAGCTACCTCATCAGCATTTAAGCGGTGTAACCCGCGGGCAAACTCTATATTTAGGCAGCCAAGGCGGCCGCCTCTACCTAGGCGAGCAACAAATCACCGACAGCCATATAGCGCTGACCGCTTAAAA
>NZ_JBQDEX010000011.1:25375-31669 GCF_052084945.1 Oceanisphaera sp. | reverse complement strand
ATCAGCGACCATCACATGACAGGGACGTCATGTGCTGAAGCCAGAGGGGGCGAGCTTGCTCGCCGTGACGAGCGGTATCAGCCTAACGAGCATCCAGTGAATGCTCGCAGTAGGTTGATATCGTGAGTGTCATTAGCCCCGCAGCGTGTCGGTGGGGTAGACCCTTTGTTCGACTTTTTATACAAACAAAAATAGATCAGTTATTTTTCCAGATTGGTATAAGCTAAGGGTCGCCTTGATTTAATATCGCAATCAACCAGGTGTTTATGTATCAGTTAGTCGAGATCCAAGCACAACATAACGCTGATATGAGTCGTATTATTAAGCAAGTGGGTGCAGAGTTCGGTGCTGTAGGAGACGGCTTTGGCCCAGGCGACCCTGAAGTACTTTGTATGAGTGAGCATTATTTATTAGCAAACCGTAGCCGCTATATAGTGGCGCTTGTTAATGATCAAGCTGTCGGGGGAGCTGGCATTGCGCCTATTCAGCACAATGGGGATACTTGTGAGCTTAAAAAGTTATTTTTATTGCCCCAGTACAGAGGCCATGGCATTGGTTTGGCACTCACACAGGCCTGTTTAGTTTTTGCCCAGCAACAAGGCTATCAAGCGTGTTATTTAGATACGCTAGCTAATATGACAGCGGCAATACGTTTATATGAAAGTGTTGGTTTTAACCACCTCACCCAGCCCATCGCAGGTTCAATACATGGCGGCTGTGATGTGTGGATGCTAAAAACGCTGAACAGAGATACGCCACCGGCCATTCTTCCCTAAGCTCATTTACACCAAGTATCCTGTGCTCAAATAAAAAAGCCGCCATCAACTGATGGCGGCTGCATTATTTAGCTCTTGCTCAAGACGTTTGTTTTTCGCGCTCAATAGCACGATAAGCAATATCGTGACGATAGAAAACACCTTGCCAGCGGATCTGCTTAGTTACCGCATACGCATTGGCTTGTGCCTCTGTTACCGTCTTACCTAATGCCGTGGCGCACAATACACGGCCACCAGAGGTCACTAGAGTGCCATCTTGTATGGTGCTGCCGGCATGAAAGGTTTTACTAATGTCAGTTTCTGCAGGAATATGGGTAATAGCATCACCTTTGCGATAGCCATCTGCCGGATAACCCCCAGCTGCTAACACCACACCCACAGCGGCACGAGGGTCAAACTCAGCCGTCACGTTATTTAGCTCACCCTTGCAAGCGGCCAAGCACAGCTCAACCAAGTCAGACTGCAAACGCAGTAATATGGGTTGAGTTTCTGGATCACCAAAGCGACAGTTAAATTCAATGACCTTGGGCTGACCAGCCTTGTCGATCATTAAGCCGGCATACAAAAAGCCTTTATAAATATGGCCTTCTGCCGCCATGCCGCGCACGGTCGGCATGATCACCTGATCCATAATACGCTGATGAATTTCAGGCGTCACCACAGGTGCTGGGCTATAAGCGCCCATGCCGCCGGTATTAGGGCCAGTATCGCCGTCACCTACCCGTTTGTGATCTTGACTGGTCGCCATAGGCAGAACGTGCTCGCCATCTACCATCACAATAAAAGAGGCTTCTTCACCGTCTAAAAAGTCTTCAATAACCACGCGGCTACCGGCCTCGCCAAAGGCATTACCCGATAGCATATCGTGCACCGCATTTTCGGCCTCTGCCAAGGTCATGGCAACAATCACGCCTTTACCGGCGGCAAGACCGTCGGCTTTAACCACAATAGGGGCGCCTTTTTTGCGCAAATAGGCAATCGCCGGTTCCACTTCGGTAAAGTTTTGATACTCGGCACTGGGAATATTCTGGCGAGCCAAAAAGTCTTTGCTAAATGCTTTAGAGCCTTCCAACTGCGCCGCAGCGGCAGAAGGGCCAAAAATGGCCAAACTCTCAGCTTCAAAGGCATCCACCACACCCACAACCAATGGCGCTTCTGGGCCGACAATCGTTAAGCCAATCTGCTCTTGTTTAGCAAAGGCTAACAAGCCTTGAATATCGGTGGCGGCAATGTCTACGTTTGTTAGGTTCGCTTCAAGCTCGGTACCGGCATTACCGGGGGCGACAAACACTTGGCTTACCTGAGGTGACTGCGCCGCTTTCCACGCCAATGCATGCTCACGACCACCACCACCAATGATTAATACTTTCATCAATTTTGTTCCTCTAAATGTATAAAGCAACTGTAGAAAACTAAGAGTTGTATGCGTGGCCAAATAAAACAAGGCGGGGCAAAGAGTATTACTAAGCCGACCGTGAAATGCCAGGGATGGCATTTCCGAGCCCCCATGGATGGGTTTATGGCGAGTCGGTGTGTGATTTCTTTGTCCCGCATGCTACCCAGTAGTCATACAACTCTGTTTTTCTACTAGTGGCGAAAGTGACGCATGCCGGTGAATACCATGGTCATACCATGCTCATCCGCCGCCTTAATCACTTCATCATCACGCATAGAGCCACCGGGCTGAATAACACAACTAATGCCCGCTGCTGCTGCCGCATCAATTCCATCACGGAACGGGAAGAAGGCATCAGAAGCCATCACAGAACCTTCTACCTGCAAATTCTCATCTGCCGCCTTAATACCGGCAATTTTGGCAGAGTAAACACGGCTCATCTGGCCCGCACCCACGCCAATGGTTTGTGCATCTTTGGCATAGACAATGGCGTTAGATTTAACGTATTTAGCCACTTTCCAGCAGAACAATAAATCTTGTAACTCAGCGTCTGTGGGCTGGCGCTTACTGACGACTTGCAGATCATCTAATCCCACCATGCCTTGATCACGGTCTTGTACTAAAATACCACCGTTCACTCGCTTAATATCACGGCCTTGTGTTTTGCTAGTCCATTGACCCGAGACCAACAAACGGAGATTTTTCTTCTCTGCGACGACCGCCTTGGCTGCCTCAGACACTTGAGGGGCAATAATCACTTCCACAAACTGGCGCTCAACAATGGCCTTGGCCGTCACTTCATCTAGCTCACGGTTAAAGGCAATAATGCCGCCAAAGGCAGACGTTGGGTCGGTTTTAAAGGCTCGGTCGTAGGCTTCAAGCAGATTCTCGCCTAATGCCACACCACAAGGATTGGCGTGCTTTACAATCACACAGGCGGGGCCATCAAACTCTTTAACGCACTCTAATGCCGCATCTGTATCATTAATGTTATTAAAAGATAACGCCTTGCCTTGCAGCTGAGTGGCCGTGGCTACCGAGGCTTCATCAATATTATTTTCTACATAAAAAGCGGCACTTTGATGGCTGTTTTCGCCATAGCGTAAGTCTTGCTTTTTAGTGAACTGATAATTAATGGTACGCGGAAAAGCGGACTGTTCGTCGGCTGCGTGGTAAGCCGGTACCATGGTGCCAAAGTAGTTGGCAATCATACCGTCGTACTGGGCGGTGTGTTCAAAAGCGGCAATGGCCAAACTAAAGCGGGTGGCTTGGGTTAGGCTGTTGTGACCGGCATCCATTTCGCTAAGTAAACGGTCGTAATCGCAGGCGTTCACCACAATAGCGACATCGTTGTTGTTTTTAGCCGCGGCACGTACCATAGTTGGCCCGCCAATATCGATGTTTTCGATCGCATCTTCGAGGCTGCAATCGGCGTTGGCCACAGTGTTAGCAAAGGGGTATAGGTTGACTACTACCATGTCGATGGGGGCGATGGCGTGCTCGGCCATAATGGCATCGTCTGTACCGCGGCGACCTAAAATGCCGCCGTGTACTTTAGGGTGTAGGGTTTTTACTCGGCCATCCATCATTTCAGGAAAACCGGTATAATCAGACACTTCAGTAACAGGTAAACCCTGTTCGGCTAGCAGGCGGGCGGTGCCACCGGTAGACAAAAGTTCAACGCCGCGCTCGTGTAAGCCTTGAGCAAAAGCGACAATACCGTCTTTGTTAGACACGCTCAGTAGAGCGCGGCGAATGGGGCGAGCAGTTTCCATGGTTTCTCGTTCCTATAACGATCTATTGGGGGGTTTGGTAAAATCGGCGACCTTATCGTCGACTTTACCAAACCGCCTAGCACATTAAGCCTAAAGACTCATACGCCAGAAACGCAGGGCATATTCTACTGTATTTTGCCACGGCTTGTGTGACTATTTATGTTAATGGCCTGAATTTTTAAAGAGTAAGAGTCGAATTTTATTCGCTTGCAGGGAGAGTAATGCATGTTTCGAATTGGTGAACTCGCAAAGCACTTTGGTGTAAAAGCCGATACCTTGCGTTTTTATGAAAAAGAGGGCTTATTATCACCTAGCTCGCGTACCGATGCGGGGTATCGGGTATACAGCGAAGAAGATAAGCGCCGGTTACATTTTATTTTGCGTAGCAAGCGGGTGGGGTTCACCTTAAAAGAAATTGATGAGCTGTTATCATTACGCGTTAGCAGTTGCGAGGTGACTTGTGCCCAAGTCAAAGCCGTGGCCGACACTAAAATACAAGAGGTTGCGGAGCGCATTGCCGAGTTAGAGCAGTTTCAACATTCGCTTAAGCAGTTGTCTGATGCCTGCTGTGGTGGGCTCGAAAGCGCCGAGCATTGCTCTATTTTAGAAGCGCTGGATGGCAAAAAAATAGCCGATGATAATAATGCCCGTTAATAGAAAGCTGGACGCTAAATCGTAATCCCAAGCGCTTAGCTGTTTTAGTCTTTAACTGACCGCTCACTGCTGCCCAAAAAACTTTTCTCACCGTTGCCCAAAGGGCTGGAGTTATTTATGTATGCACGTTTTGGCTGGGGACTCAGTGTCGGCCAATGGTTTATTTTTTTACTGGCTAATGCCCTAGCACTGCCCATTATTTTAGGTCAGGCCTTTGGTTTAGCAGGGGCTGAGGTGGCGGGCTTAATGCAACGCACCTTGCTATTAGTTGGCTTAAGCTCGCTGGTACAAATTTGCATTGGTCATCGCTACCCAGTAGCAGACGGGCCGGCAGGCTCTTGGGCGATTGTGTTTATTGTGATGGCTTATATTGGCCGGGCGCAAGGCCACGAAGGCGGTGAAATATTGCGCCTATTAGCCGGTGGTGTGTTAGTCGCGGGGGGCATTATGCTGGTGTTGGGGGTGGCTAAACAAACCCACCGCTTGTTGTTTTTATTTACCCCCTTGGTCACGGGCTGCTTTATGTTGTTGTTAGTGATCCAGCTGTCGGGGGTGTTTTTTCGTGGCATGGTGACAGATCCGCAAACCGGCTTAATGACAATGCCGGTGGCCGGTATTGGGTTATTGGTGTTTATTGGTGTTTTGCTCTGCTCTTTTAGTCGTTATGCCATAGTACGTACTTATGCGGTACTCATGGGTATAGTGGCCGGCTGGGGGGCCTTTGCTATTTTTGGTTTAAGTGGTGAAGCCTTGCCTAACACGGCATCGGGCATACAGTTACCTGCATTATTTGCCTTTGGCTTACCTAAGCTTGATTTAGGCATGCTGGTGGTGGCAGTGCTCTTTTCACTGTTATTAGTGTCTAATCAGGTGGCGGCGATTACCGCTATTTCCACTGTGGTAAAGGGTGAGCAGCCCAGTATGAAAAATGCGTTAAATGGCAGCAGTCTGGCCTCGGGGATCAGCCATATCATGGCCGGAGGCTTATCTACCATTGCCGTGGTGCCATTGCCCATTACCGCAGGTTTTATTCAATTGACCAATGACCAAAGACGAGCGCCTTTTATGCTCGCTTGTGTCTTACTGGCTGGTGTTAGTTTATTTCCGGCGGCTGTTGGGTTCTTATCCTTACTGCCGGCACCTGTGGCAAATGCGGCTTTGCTGGCCGCGTTTATTAAACTGGTGATGTTGGCCTTTCAGTTATTAACCAAATACCCACTTGATCAGCGCTCTGGTACTATTTTAGGCGTGACTGTATTACTGGGCGTCGGTTGTATGTTTTTACCACCCGAGCTGTACCGTGATTGGCCAGGCTTAGCGCAATATCTATTGGGTAATGGTTTGTTAACCGGCACTTTAATTGTGTTAGTTATGGAGCAAGTGTGGCGGAAAACCGTTTAAAAGAGAGCTGAAAGCGATAACATAGCAGCTGGAAGTTTACACCTAAAGCAACACTGACAAGCTAGATATAATCTAAAGAATATATAAGGAAACGAACCATGATTGAATTTACGCTACCCGATATGACCTGTGGCCACTGTGTTGGTGCTATCAATGAGGCATTAACGGAGCTGGATCCTGACTGTGAAATTGAGTTTGATCTACTTAATCATCTTATTACGGTTAACAGCAGTGCGAGTGAGCAACAGCTCGTTAGCACCTTAACGGATGCCGGTTATCCGCCTAAAGCGAG
>NZ_JBQDEX010000011.1:0-25275 GCF_052084945.1 Oceanisphaera sp. | reverse complement strand
CGTAGGAGTTAGAATGAACATAGGTGAAGCGGCAAAGCGTAGCGGCTTATCGGCTAAAATGATCCGCCATTATGAACACATAAAGCTGCTTAAACCGGCCGAGCGCAGTGAGGCGGGTTATCGGCAGTACAATGAGCAAAATATACTGGTATTAACATTTATTCGCCAAGCACGGCTACTGGGTTTTTCTATTGCCCAAATAGATGAGTTATTGTCTTTATGGCAAGACCCAGACCGCCCAAGCCGAGCGGTAAAAGCAGTGGCCGAGCGGCACTTACAAGAGGTCGAGCATAAAATGCGTGAGCTGGCCGCTATGCAAACCACATTACAGCAGATGATCACCGCCTGCCCCGGCGACGACAACCCCCAATGCGCCATCCTCGAACAACTCTCTAAGAAAACGCCGTAAGCCTTACGCCTTACGCCTTAAGCTGTAGGTTAGAGACAAGCCCCTTTTTATGTGGGCTTTGAGTGTTTTATTATTCTAAGTAAGTTGTCAGATTTGCTCACTATTTTTCCGTGTTCTTCCGTGGGTTCGTTGCTAAAAGATTTTGCATTTGACGTAAAGCGTACAGCGATTACTTATCGGTATTGACCTTCCCCCTATGGTAAGCCTTAAGCTAGTGCTAGATACCCTTGTTAGGAGTCAACTTATGAGCGCTACCTCTTCTACTGTTACCTCTTTGTCTCAGCTGCACATTTCACTGCCGATTAGTGGCATGAGCTGTGCGTCTTGCGTACGCCGCGTTGAAAAGGCTTTGCTCAATGTGCCAGGCGTGACACTCGCCAACGTTAACTTAGCCAATGAAAAAGCCGATATTGAGATGACGGCAGAGACTTCGGTGGAGGATCTAGTGCAGGCCATTACCCAAATTGGCTTTCAGACTCGCACCGAGCAGTTTGAGTTGACCATTATTGGTATGAGCTGTGCTTCTTGTGTGGGACGAGTAGAAAAAGCCCTGCAACAGTTATCAGGAGTGAGGGTGGCCAATGTGAACTTGGCTACCGAAAGCGCACATATTGAAGTATTGGCCGGCCATTTAGATGAAGCACAGCTGGTTGCAGCCATTAAAAAGGCCGGTTATAACGCCGAGCCAGTATCGAGTCAGCGTGATGACGAACAGGCGCGTAAAGCCCAAGAGCAACACAGCTTGCAACGGGCTTTTTGGTGGTCATTGGCCTTAACCTTGCCGGTGTTTATCTTAGAAATGGGATCGCATTTTGTGCCCGGCATGGCCGCTTGGATTGATAACACCCTAGGGCAAACATTGAACTGGAGTATACAGTTTGTGTTAACCAGCTTAGTGCTCTTTGGCCCAGGCTTGCGCTTCTTGCGCTCAGGCATTCCGGCTTTGCTGCGCGGCGGACCCGATATGAACTCTTTGGTGGCATTGGGTAGCTTGTCGGCGTGGAGTTTCTCAGTGGTGGTGTTATTGGCGGGGAATTTATTGCCCGCTGGCACACAGCACGTCTACTTTGAAGCGGCGGCTGTGATAGTAACCCTCATTTTATTGGGGCGTAACTTAGAAGCCAGAGCCAAAGGGCGCACCGGTGAAGCCATTCAAAAGCTACTGAGTTTGCAGGTTAATACCGCACGAGTGCGACGCCATGGTGAGTTTGAAGAGGTGGCTTTAGACCAAGTGCAGGTGGGAGATCTGGTGCTAGTACGTCCAGGCGAGCGCATTCCGGTGGATGGCAAAGTGCACTCGGGTCACTCGTATGTGGATGAATCTATGCTCACCGGTGAACCTGTGCCGGTAGCAAAGCAAGCGGGAGATGACGTTGTTGGCGGTACCATCAATAAAAATGGCGCATTAGAGTGTGAAACCACCCACATTGGCAACGACACCTTATTAGCACAAATTATTCGCATGGTTGAGCAAGCCCAAGGCGCTAAGTTACCCATTCAGGCGTTAGTGGATAAAGTCACCGGCGTATTTGTACCGGTAGTGATGGGCATGGCGGTGCTTACCTTCTTGTTATGGTTGTGGCTAGGGCCCACTCCGGCTTTTAGCTTTGCGCTGATCAATGCTGTAGCAGTACTGATTATTGCCTGCCCCTGTGCCATGGGGTTGGCCACGCCTACCTCTATTATGGTGGGGACTGGGCGTGCCGCTGAGCTGGGGGTATTATTTCGCAAAGGCCAAGCCTTACAAACCTTGCGTAATACTCATGTGGTCGCGCTGGATAAAACCGGCACCCTGACTAAAGGTCAGCCTGAGTTGACTGATTTAGAGGTAACCGAGGGCTTTGAATCGTCGCAGGTGTTGGCACAGGTTGCAGCGGTTGAACAGCATTCAGAACATCCCATTGCTCAAGCGATAGTGGCGGCGGCTAAAGCGCAAGCATTAATCATCGACGAGCCCAAGGATTTTAAATCGCTGTCGGGGTTAGGTGTACGTGCAGAAGTGGGCGGCCAAAAAGTGGAGGTGGGGGCTGATCGTTATTTAGTGAAGTTGGGCTATGACTTAAGCGCCTTGAGTCGCCAAGCCGAACAACTGGCACAACAAGGAAAGAGCCCCTTATATGCGGCGATTGATGGCAAGCTGGCGGCCATTATTGCGGTGGCAGATCCGATTAAAGATGGCACGCCAGAGGCCATTAAAGCTCTGCATGGGTTAGGGTTAAAAGTGGCCATGATCACTGGTGACAATAAGCACACCGCGCAGGCAATAGCTCGCCAATTAGGTATTGATGAAGTGGTGGCCGAAGTGATGCCCAACGGTAAAGTGGCGGCCTTAAAAACATTACGTGAGCAACACGGCGCCGTGGCCTTTGTTGGTGATGGTATTAATGATGCTCCCGCCTTGGCCGAAGCCGATGTGGGCTTGGCCATTGGCACAGGAACCGATATTGCCATAGAGGCGGCCGAAGTGGTGTTAATGAGCGGTGACTTACGTGCCGTGCCTAATGCCTTAGCCATCAGCCAAGCGACCTTGCGCAATATTCGCCAAAACCTGTTCTGGGCCTTTGCCTATAATGCCTGTTTGATCCCAGTGGCGGCCGGTATTTTATATCCGGCGTTTGGCATCTTACTGTCTCCCATGCTGGCCGCCGGTGCTATGGCGTTGTCGAGTGTTTTTGTGATCAGTAATGCCCTAAGACTAAAGCGATTTAAGGCTTAATTGACAGCACCAAGCGCCGATCGCCCAGCACCAAGCTCAACATTTTCAAGAGCCAGCGCTATTTTTGCCACGGAACCCACGGAACCCACGGAACCCACGGAAGGGCACGGAAAAATTAAGCTAAAGCAAAACTGACGAAAGAGATAATTAATGGTAAAAGCTCCCCTCGTATAGGAGCTGTGTTTGCTGTTAACCATTAAGGCTTTTATCTTAGTTTAGTCAGGTTTGATCACTGTTTTTCTGTGGGTTTCGTGTTCTTCCGTGGCTAATAGGGTTTAGGTTTGGCCTTTTGGGGCGATCGGCGCTGTATTGTGACTACAACCAAAATCCCAATAACATAAACACGGGGATCAGCACTATAACTGGGCAGCGCAAGGTGCGCAGTGCCAATAAGCCGATGGCGGCGGCTGCCAAAGCCGGCGCACCGGTCACACTACTTACAAACACCGGCTGGTATAAGGCCGACAACAACAAGCCCACGACGGCGGCGTTAATGCCTCGCACGACACCGGCCAACACTGGCTTAGACGCTAACGCCTGCCAGCTGTGTTGTAAGGCCAACACCAATAAAGAACCCGGTAAAAAAATGCCAAAAGTGGCCGCGAGCGCCCCTAATACAGGCGCGTTAGGGTGCAGTTCTGCCCCTAAAAAACTGGCCATGCTAAACATGGGGCCGGGCATAGCTTGAGCGGCACCGTAACCGGTTAAAAAGGTATCTGCTGCCAGCGTGTCGGGTAGGGTGTTTTCTAATAACGGCAACACTACATGGCCACCCCCAAACACTAAGCTGCCCGCTTGATAAAAGTCGGCAAAAACAGCGGCAGTATCGGTAAGGCTCAGTAACGGCATCACTAACAGCAAGCCAAAAAACAGTGCTAAAAAGGGCCAACTGATACCTAATGCTTGAGGTCGCTTGCCGGGTTCTTCTTTTAGTAAAACACTCCCCACTAACGCACCGGCCAATAACACCCCAAACTGACTGATAAAGCTTGGCATCAGCCAGAGTAGCGCGGCACTGAGTACGGCAATTATAAGTGTGCTTTGCTGGCGGCAAAATTGTTTGCTCATTGACAGCACCGCATCAGCCACCACCACTAAGGCAAAGAGCTTAAGGCCGGTGACAATCGCCAGTGCAGCGGGTTGGTTTGCCCAAGCATTGCCGGCTAAAGCGAGACCCAGCATCAGTAAAAAAGAGGGCAGGGTAAAGCCAATAAAAGCGGCGATGGCACCAAACAGCCCCGCACGCTGATACCCCAATGCAAAACCTAACTGACTGGATGCAGGCCCGGGTAAAAATTGGCATAACGCTAATGTGGAGGCAAAACGGTCTTGCGGCATCCAGCCTAACTGTTGCACAAAGTGGCGCTGAAAATAGCCAATATGGGCCGCCGGCCCGCCAAAGCTTATCCAGCCCAGTTTAAAAAACTGCCAAAACACTTCCAGCATAATAGTGACCTTTTGTTGTGATGTTGCTCATAATAAACTGCCTTTTACATCGGTTTATACCAATCTAAGTAAGTATATGGTCAGGGCTCCCCTACTAATAGTTGGGTGTTTGGCCCTTACCCTATAAAGTCTTTTTCAGATCTTATCTCTATTGTTCCGTATCCTTCCGTGGGTTCCGTGGCGAAAAATTTTGATCAGTTAGTTTTACAGATTGGTATCACTTAAGATAAAGAAATAATACGTCATAGGTGTTGCATAATGTGGTGCCCTAAGCGAATGTGAGAATAGCGACAATATCAGGCATAAAGATGCTTGCAAGGGTCGCAAGTGAGCCTAATTAAAGCTAGGCTCTAATAGGTAAACTTACCCAAAGGAGCACAGCACTATGTTGAACAAAGTAATGGCAGTCTTGATGGTGGTTGGTTTAGTTGGTGGTTTAACCGCATGTAATACCTTTGCTGGCGCCGGTGAGGATATTCAGCGTGGCGGTCAAGCCATAGAGGGTGCAGCACGAGATGTGCAAAACTAACAATAGGTGCGAGTAAGTATATAATAAAAACACCGAGTTTAGTGCTCGGTGTTGTTAATTTTAAGCTTAGGCGAAGCGCTGTTCTAGGTAGGCAATAATATCGTTAGACTCATACATCCAGCGAACTTCCCCGTTCTCTGTTATGCGCAAACAAGGCGACTTAACGCGGCCGCCGCCTGCTTCTAACTCATCCCGATAAGGTGAGCCGGGGTTTACATTGCGTTTTTCTATGGGGAGGTTTAGCTTGTGCATATTGCGACGCACTTTAATGCAAAATGGGCAGCGCGGTAGCTGATACAAGGCTAACTCTTTACAGCCGTTTTCAATCTCAAGCTGTGCCTCGGGAGCGCGTTTCATTTTGGTGGGGCGTGTTATTAAATCCCCCAGTTGCCAAATACCCCCAATCCCATTACGTAACACTTTAACTAGCATAACGATCCCTTATTTGATTGATAATTTCATCGATATTGATTGAGCAGCGTGATCTTACTGCTCAATATTTAATGAAGAGTCTATCTGAAACAAGGGGCCGTGTTTAGCATCACTTACCTAAATTAGGCACTAGCTCCATAATCCGCTTAGCTCTAGATACAATGGGCAGGTCAACCATATTGCCTCCTACCGCGACCACACCGCCTTTTTCACGAGCTTCAGCCTCAATGATATGCTTGGCCCAAGAAATTTGGGCGCTAGTGGGGGTAAGGGCTTTTTGTGCCGGTTTAACTTGTGCGGGGTGGATCAGTAAGAAGCCACTAAAGCCTAAGCGCATACCTTGGCGTGCATAATCTGTTAGCCCTTTCGCATCGTAGAGAGCGGTAAAAATCGCATCAATGGGCGCGGCTAGGCCATGTACCCGAGAGCAAACCACCAACTGGCTGCGGGCATACAAAAATGCCGACTCATCTAATGGCTCGCCTGCTGGCTGTGGGTAGTCCATCCCTAAATCGAGCGCTAAGTCGAGCTTGCCAAATAAGAAGCGAGCGACACCTGAGACGGCGGCAATATCATTAAGTCGGTGTAAAGCCAGTGCTGATTCAATAAAGGGCAGTAGGGGCTTTTCGCAAGCGCTTGCCAGCTCCGCCAAGGCATTAGCATCCTCGACTTTAGGCACCACAATGCCGGCCACTGCGTTAGAGCGACATAATTGAGTGTCTTGTTTAAACCAAGGGCTGTTAATGGGGTTAATGCGGATCAGTACAGAATTGCTAGGTTGGGTGTCAAGCCAAGTGCTTAGCGCTTTACCCGCGGCTTCTTTTTCAGCTGCGGGCACCGCATCTTCTAGGTCGATAATAATGGCATCGGCTCCACTGGCCAATGCCTTGTCAAAGCGCTCAGGCCGAGTAGCAGGAACGAATAGCAGTGTTTGCAGCGCATTAATATCCATAGAAAACCCCTGTTGATGTGAGCGATGTGCTTAACATCGTATAATGGAGTCTTCTGTTTAAACCAGTGCGCTAATACTGTAAACCGCCAGAGTCTAATAGTGAGATCTAAGTAGAATTACAAGGTCTCGTGAGGGCCAAAAACCTCGTAGTGCAAGCGATCTTCACTGATCCCCCAGCCCGTTAACACTTCTTTCACCATCGCCATAAAAGGCAAGGGGCCACAGAAATAATAATGGGTATTAGGCGTGACTATGCTGTCTTTTAATGGGGTTAAATCCATGATGCCGGTAGCATTATAATGCTCTTTATCTTGAACAGACGCTTCAGGCTCGCGATACCACACATGGGTGGTTAAGTTATGATTAGCTTGGCGTAGCCCTTTAATGCTGTCTTTAAAGGCGTGTTGTTGGCCATTTTCACAAGCATGTAGCCAGTGAATATCGGCTTTATGCTGATGGTTAATGAGCTGATCCAGCATGGCGCGCATTGGGGTTTGGCCCACACCGCCCGAGATTAACACCACTGGGGTCTCTGTACTCACTTCCATAAAAAAATCACCCGATGGTGGTAATACTTGCAGCGTATCGCCGATCTGTACTTCATCATGCATAAAGTTAGAAGCCACACCTTGGGGCTCACGCTTTACGGCAATGCGATAATTTTTGCCATTCGCCGCTTGGCACAGTGAGTATTGACGGTATTCATTATTAGCCAATTTAGGGCTAACTAAATGCAGATTCAGATATTGGCCGGGTAAAAAATCGATGACGGCTTCACCGTCTTCTGGCGTTAATAAAAAGCTGGTAATTAAGGCACTTTCTGCTTGTTTCTCGGTGACCACAAAGTTGCGATAACCGCGCCAGCCCCCGGTTTGTTGCTCTTTTTCTTGATAAAGCTGCTCTTCGCGGCCAATAAAGATACCCGCCAAGGCACCGTAGGCTTGGCCCCAAGCGTCGATCACTTCGGGGGTTGCGGCATCGGGCGCCAATTCTTTAATGGTTTCTAGTAGATGATGACCCACAATATCGTATTGCTCTGGTTTAATAGAAAAACCAGTGTGTTTTTGTGCAATGCGCTCGACGGCACTACTCAGCACTGCGGGGTTATCAATGTTTTTGGCATAGGCTAATACCGCAGTAAATAAGGCGGCAGGTTGGCGACCTGAAGCTTGATTGCTCAGATTAAACACGTCTTTAAGCTCGGGGTTATCGCGAAACATCCGTTTATAGAAATGCTCAGTCAGTGCAGTATTAGCTGACTCAAGTAACGGAACTGTGCTTTTGACTATCTCTCTGGTGCGAGCATCTAACATATTTAATAACCTTAATGTGTATTTACAATGCAACTTAATAGCTATGGTATAGTGTCCTTTGATTTGCATCAATAACAAATTACATTTTTTGTGCTGGTTCACATCGGGCTGGGGTACATGCAGGTGCAGCTGACGTAGGCCAAAAGCCACCTTGTGATGCTTGTGTGTTCGCTCTTATTATTAAGAGCGGCACACTATTTTCTGTGGCTTTCGTGTTCTTCCGTGGCCAGACGATCTTTTAAATATAGGGCGGTGAAATGACCAATAACTCTCGACTACAGCAAGTATGGGCTTTAATTGATGCTGAAAATAAGCAAGATCCTAATCAAGAGCTCGTTGATGGGCAGCCTTGGCCAAAAGAGTATTTATACAGTGTGCGTATGAGCGCTAAACAGGCTGAGTTTGCGCCTAATGCCAGCGAACTTTTACAAATTGCCTGTCGTGCACAGCATATTAAGCGCTGGCATATTCCCCGTGCAGACTACCCAATGGACAGAGCGGGTTACAAGCGCTGGCGCACCGACTTAGGCGCTTTTCATGGGGACTTTACCGCAGAGCTTATGGCAAAAGTGGGCTATAGCACCACCGAGCAAGCGCAAATCAAAGACTTGCTACTAAAAAAGCAACTTAAGCGTGATCCACAGGTGCAAACCTTAGAAGATATTATTTGTTTGGTGTTCATGGATTACTATTTGGCCGATTTTGCCACCCGCCACAGCGAAGCAAAGCTTATCAGCATTATTCAAAAAACCTGGGGAAAAATGTCGGCAGAGGGCCAGGCAGCCGCCTTACAGTTGCAGCTAAGCGAAGAAGTCAGTGCCTTAGTCGGGAAGGCTTTACAGTAAAGCTATCAGCGGTCAAAAAAAACGTTTTTGTCGTCGCATGTTTTAGCCAAAGAACTGGCGGCTAAGAGCGGCGGCAATAACACCGGCGGCAATGGCGGGTAATTGCTTTTTTAACACCAGCATAGTGAGAGCGGTAGTCAGCAAAGCGGCGCGTGCACCTATGTCACCGTTCACGGCCATTGGCGTGAGAATAGCCACCAGTACCGAGCCCGACATAGCGGTAATAAACTGATGTACTCGCTGGCTAATAGGGATAAATGACATGACAAATACACCGCCCAAACGGGTGGCCAATGTGACTAACGCCATGACTAAAATAATCAGTAAGGTACCATTGCCTGCTGTTTCAAGCGTCATCAGTTAGCTGCCTCACTCTTTTCCATCCAAAATGCCCCTAACAGGCCCCCAGACAAGGCACCTACCACTACATGGCTATTAGCTGGTAACCACCAATACGCCAACATAGATGAAGCCGCCGCTACACACCAAATAATCAGGGTGCGGCTATTTTTGCGCCCGCCCAAAGTCATGGCTAATAAGAAGCAGCCCAACACCATATCAAGGCCAACACTCACGGGATCTTGAATGGCACTGCCAAAATAAAGACCAATGGAAGTGCCTATCATCCAGCATGACCAAATGGCTAAACCACCACCAAAGAAAATCCCCAGCGCTCGTTCACCCTGATGAAAGCGTTGCATGGCCATGGCCCAGTTAGCATCAGACGCCAATAGCATAATGCCATAGCGCTTAGTCGAGGGGAGATAACGCAGCCAAGGATATAAAGTGGCGCCCATTAATAAGTGGCGTGCATTAATGGCAAAAGTGGTAATCATTAAGGGGATGAGCGGGATCTGTGTTCCCCACATATCAAGGGCGGCAAATTGTGAGGTGCCGGCAAATACAGTGGCACTCATTAACATAATAGTGCTATTGGTTAAGCCTTGTTGCGAGGCGGCTAAGCCAAAGGCAAGACCAAAGGCACCCACAAAAATAGACAGCGGCAACAGCTGTTTAAAACCATGCCAAGTATCGGCGGCCTCAAGTTTGGCCTGTGCTGCATAAGTGTCCATAGCGATAATGAGGGCTCACACGTTGAAGGGCTAATAAGCTTAACATTATGCGCGCCAAGGGGCGAGCTTAGGTATTAAGGGGAGGGCAATGTTGAATGTTGAATGTTGAATGTTGAATGTTGAATGTTGAACTGTGAATGTTGAATGAAAAGCGGGCTTTGTCGGCGAACGCTTGCTCACGCATGACGTTTATGCGTCTTTAAACCTTATTCCCATGCTCTGTGTGGGAGCGGATCTTGGTCGATGGAGTGGTCCCCTTTATCCGCCCCTAAGCTCAAGAAGAGACAACAGAGGTCGCCTACCACGACCGTGACAATGCCATGGATGGTATTTCCCGAGCCTCCAGGGATGGGTTTATGGCGTGTCGAGGTAGGTGACTCTGTTTCTTCTTTTATACTGATTTTAAATAGATTAATTATTTAGCGTGTTTGGTATTAAAAGCGGTAAGTTGCCCCGACTGAAAAGCCATCAATGGTCACATTATGCTTATCGTAGTAATTCATGTATTCCAGATTCAGGTCAACATTAGGATTGATGCGAATATCGGTACCAAAACCAAACGAAACATCATTGCCTGAATCACTGTAACCGCCAGATGATAATTTAACGTCAGTAAAGCCTACTGTGGCATAGGGAAAGAATACGTCACCGACAGGAATACCGCCACGGACATAAGCACCCACTAGGTGTTTTAATTTAACTTTATTGCCATTAATAGTGTCATCGTCGATACCGGTACCCAAACGCACTTCGCCGGAAAAGTTTTCAGAGAACTCTGTGCCTAAGCGGCCATACAAAGCGACTAAGTCGGCATCGCCTGCTTCAATGGCGGCAATATTGCCCCCAACATAGTTTGCGGCCATAGCCTGACTGCCACAAGTGAGTGCTGCTAACGCGATAGAAACGGTCGTGATTTTTTTAAACATTGAGTGCCTACTTTTTGTTGAGATTGTATGTGTTGTTGTTATTTTTCAGACTTTACGTCTTTTTTCGTTATTAGCCTCTAATGCGCTATCACTAGAGAGCCAGGTAATCTTACCCCAGAGGCGAGTCAGCCCTTGTCGTTATGAAAAATTATTCGCCAAAGTGGGCGCTATGGTGAGGTGCTAAGAGTAAAAGTTGAAGAAAGCTGTGTGGCGGTATGAATGTCAGCGTCGATGAGAGAGAAGCTAATATCGAGTCGGCACTTTTTTGTGGAAACCGGTGTGGGATATAAAAAAACACCGCCGGTGAGGGCGGTGTTTTAAAGTGCGATTAAAGCACTGGCTTATACGCTGGCTTTAATAAAAACGATAAGTGAAGCCGAGAGAGAAACCATCGATAGAAGCTTCATTTTTATCTATGTAGTTCATATACTCTAAATTGAGATCGGTATTCGAGGTGAGACGAATATCCGCACCGACACCGAAAGACACGTCATCTTCAGATGAGCTTTCTGACAGTCCGAGAGCTTTGGCTTCGAGTTCGCCACGGGTGAAACCTACTATAGCATAAGGGTAAAAAGCATCGGCAATAGGGATGGTGCCGCGCACATAAGCGCCATAAAAATAATTAAGTTCTACGTTTACGTCTACTGCGCCAATAACTGTAGGTACGCTTACTTTATCATCAGCAAGGCCTGTACCTACACGAATTTCAGCTGAAAAGTTCTCGGTAAACTCAGTACCTAAGCGACCATATAAAGCCACTAGATTTGCGCTATCAGAAAGACCGTCTTCTTTGTATTTCATCGCTGAGATATTACCGCCAACGTAGTGCTCGGCCATGGCTTGACTGCCACAGGTTAGTGCTGCCACTGCAATTGCAGTGGTGGTTATTTTTTTAAACATAGTGCTTACTCTTTATTTAAGTTGGTTTTTATTTTTATCATTGAACATTAATTCGGTTGAATAATAAACTAATGGAGCTGATTTTCAAGTTGCGTGTTATTTTTGTTACTTTTTAATAATAAAAACCCGCATAATGCGGGTTTTGATAATCATACCGTGAGTAATAAAAAACTACTTAGTCACGCGCTTATATTTAATACGCTTAGGTTGTACTGACTCGGCGCCGTAGGTTTTCTTTTTCCAGTCTTCATATTCGCTAAAGTTACCTTCAAAGAACTCCACCTTGCCTTCATCTTGATAATCTAAGATGTGAGTGGCAATACGGTCTAAGAACCAACGGTCGTGGGAAATTACCATGGCACAACCGGGGAACTCTAAAATGGCGTTTTCGAGGGCGCGTAAAGTTTCAATATCCAAGTCGTTGGTGGGCTCATCCAGTAACAGCACGTTGCCACCGGTTTGCAGTAGTTTTGCCATGTGTAAACGACCACGTTCACCACCGGATAACTCGCCAACGCGTTTTTGCTGATCGTTACCTCTAAAGTTAAAGCGGCCTAAATAAGCGCGGCTGTTCACTTCTAAATTACCAATGCGCAAAATATCTTGGCCGTTGGCCACTTCTTCCCACACGGTTTTCTTATCGTCCATGTCGTCACGGAACTGATCAACCGAGGCTAACTGCACCGACTCACCTAAGGTGATGGTGCCAGAGTCGGCTTGTTCAGAGCCCGTGAGCATGCGAAACAGGGTTGATTTACCCGCGCCGTTGGGGCCAATAATACCGACGATGGCGCCTTTGGGAATACTAAAAGACAAATCATCGATCAATACGCGATCGCCATAAGACTTAGTCAGGTTTTCAACGTCGATCACCTGATCGCCCAAGCGGGGGCCTGGCGGAATAAACAGCTCGTTGGTTTCATTACGCTTTTGAAAATCTTGGTTTTGTAGCTCTTCAAAGCGCGCCATACGAGACTTAGACTTAGCTTGGCGACCTTTGGGGTTTTGACGCACCCACTCCAACTCTTTTTGAATGGACTTTTGACGTGCGGCTTCAGAAGATTGCTCTTGGGATAAACGCTCGTCTTTTTGCTCTAACCAAGACGAATAGTTACCTTCCCACGGAATACCTTCACCGCGGTCTAGCTCTAAGATCCAACCGGCCACATTATCTAAGAAATAACGGTCGTGGGTAATGGCCACCACTGTGCCTTCGTAGTCGTGCAATAAGCGCTCTAACCACGCTACCGATTCGGCGTCTAAGTGGTTAGTGGGCTCATCAAGTAACAGCATGTCGGGTTTTTCTAACAGCAGCTGACACATAGCCACTCGGCGGCGCTCACCCCCAGACAGTGTATCTATGGTGGCATCCCAAGCCGGCAAACGCAGCGCATCGGCGGCGCGCTCGAGCTGGTTTTCTAAGTTATGGCCATCGTGGGTTTGAATAATGGCTTCTAGCTCGCCTTGGCGTTGCGCAAGCTTGTCAAAATCGGCATCGGGATCGGCATAAGCGGTATACACCTCGTCCAGTTCTTTAAGCGCACCGGCCACTTCTGATACGGCCTCTTCAATGGCTTCGCGTACCGTTTGCTCGGGCTTTAACTTGGGCTCTTGTGGTAAATAGCCAATATTAATGCCAGGTTGAGGGCGCGCTTCGCCTTCGATTTCGGTGTCTATGCCGGCCATAATGCGCAGCAGGGTGGATTTACCGGCGCCGTTTAAGCCCAGTACGCCAATTTTGGCGCCGGGGAAAAATGATAAAGAAATATTCTTCAGAATATGACGCTTGGGCGGAACCACTTTGCCCACGCGGTTCATACTATAAACAAATTGAGCCATAGCTATAATTGTCCTGATAGTGCAAAAAGGAAAAGGCGGCTATCCAGCACGCTTGCTGCTGGCAGCCAACCCAAAAGCATGGGCTATATGGTACTGACCTGAGCGCGGAAAGCCAGCATTGAGAGGTTTTGAGCGCCGAGCACCTAGCGCTCAGCGCCCAGCTAAAAGAAAATACCCAAACCGAGATCCTAACCTGCGCTCGGCGCTGTTATTAAACCAAGACTTGGTGGCCGTTGGGGCTTTGCATTAATTGAGCTTGGTAGCCAAAATATTGCTCTACATTGGCGGGGGTTAGAACCTGTTCAGGTGTCCCAAGGCTTGCTATTTGGCCGTTATCTAATAATACCAGCTGATCCCCATAGCGGGCGGCTAGGTTAAGGTCGTGCACTATGACTAATACCGCACAGCCTTGGCTGGCCAATTGTTGCGCCTCGCTCAGCAACTGGTGTTGTTGGCCTAAATCTAATGCTGAGGTGGGTTCGTCGAGTAATAATATACGCGGTCTGGGCTCGCCAGATAACTGAGCTAAAATGCGGGCAAAGTGTACACGTTGTTTTTCTCCCCCAGATAGACGGGGATAAGGCGCATCACGTAAATGCCAAACGTTAGCTTGCTCCATCGCTTGTTGAATAATGGGGCGGTTTTCTTGCTCGCTACTGTGGTGGGGAATACGCCCCAAACTCACCACTTCATAGGCTAAAAAGGGAAATTGTAACGCTGACTGCTGCGGTAAAACGGCCAGCTGTCGTGCTAGCGCTTGGCGTGACCAGCTCTCACGAGGCCGGCCAAATAAGCTGAGGCTTCCCTTAGGGCTATGCTCACCGGCAATGCATTTAAATAAGGTACTTTTGCCTGCCCCATTCGCTCCAATCAGTACCGTCACCTGACCTGCCAATAACTGTAAATTAATATCATTAAGCAGGGGGTTACGGTTAATGGTCAAAGACAGTTGCTGTATATCTAATAAGGGAGTGGGAGGGGTCATTATGCCAGTCCTATGCCACGTTTTTGTTTTAACAATAGCCATAAAAAGAACGGAGCCCCTAATAGGGCGGTCACTATACCCACTGGCATTTCTGCAGGGGCTGCCACAGTGCGGGCCATCATATCGGCTAACAACAATAACCAGGCACCTAGTAACGCAGAGAGCGGTAACAGGCGACGGTGATCTGGGCCCGCCACTAGGCGTACCAAGTGCGGTACCACTAAGCCGACAAAACCAATAATGCCCACGGCGGCCACGCTAACCCCCACGGCTAAGGCTGATAACAACACCATTTTACGCTTGAGTAGCTGCACATCTATGCCGAGGTGGCTGGCCTCGGCCTCGCCTAAGGCCAAGGCATTTAAACTGTGAGCATGACTGCGTAATATCCAAGTCAACATGAGCGCGGTGGCACAAACGAGCGCCAGTTGAAAAGGCTCACTTTTGGCCATAGAGCCCATTTGCCACAAGGTGAGATCTCTTAGTGTTTGGTCATCGGCTAAGTAGCTTAATAAACCTAAAATACCGCCACTTAAGGCTCCGATGGCAACCCCTGCTAATAATAAAATACTCACAGACGTGCCCTGTGGGGTACGGGCGAGCTGATACACCACTAAGGTGGTGATTAAGCCGCCAATAAACGCCATTAGTGAGGTTAAACTGGCGCCAAGCCAAGCCGGTAATAGCACGGCAAATGGTGCTAGTAATACCATAGATAAGGCTGCCCCTAATGCCGCACCGCTAGATACCCCAATAATGCCCGGATCTGCTAAGGGGTTGCGAAATAGGCCCTGCATGACAGCACCACATAACGCCAAGGTGGCACCCACCCCTAAACAGAGCAGGGTGCGTGGCAGGCGAATATGCAGCAAGACGAGGTTTTCGGTGCTATTAAGTTGTGCTGGGGTCAATAGTTTAAACAAGTCTAATGACATAGGACCCGTGGCTAAGGAGCCCAGCCCCGTCACTACAAGTAACCCCAGCAATATAGGATAAAGGGCGATGCGTTTATTCATTAGTCGCTTAACCAGTCTTGATGCAAGCGTTCGGCTTCACTTAAGGTACTTAAGCCAAAACCACCAATTAAGGCTTTGCCATTAATGGGCACAATGGCGTTATTGTTGGCGGCCGGCGTTTGGCGCAGCAGCGGAAACTGCTTAAACAAGGCGTTATCATCTAAGGTGTCGGTTAAATGTCTGCGGCTGACCAAAATCACCTCAGGCGCCATGGCCACTATGGCTTCCATGGCCACCGGCTTATAACCTTCTACCTGCTTAATAGCGGGGTTAGTGCCGCCCGCCGTTGTGATTAGGGCACCGGCCAGGGTGTTGCGCCCCGCAATTTGTACGGTAGCACCATCACCAATCAACAGAAAAATAGTGCGCTTAGGGTGGGCAATCTCGGTGTTAATCGCTTGGGCACGAGTGTCAATTTGCTGGTGTAACTGCTGTGCCTGCTCGGTGCGATCAAGTAACTGGCCTAATTGAGTAATATTGGCTTGCAGCTCTGCTATCGACATGGCCTCTGGCAGCGACTCCACCTGTATACCCGCTTGGCGTATTAGCTTGAGTGTGGTGGGAGGGCCCATTTCATCACTGCCAATAACCAAGTTTGGCTGGGTCGATAATATCCCCTCAGCGCTCAGTTGGCGGTGGTAGCCCAAACGTGGCAGCTCGCTGTCTGCTGGCAGTACGCTGGTGCTGTCTACCGCCACTAAATCTTGCTCGGCATCAAGGGCAAATATGAGCTCGGTGACACTGCTACCGGCACTCAGTAGCCGTTGTGTGTCAGCCTGAACTGTGCTGGCCGCCAGCAGTGCCAATGGCAAAAGTAAGCGGATAATCATTGAGAGTCCTCCATGAGTATTTGGGTGGCGGCAATTTGGTGCTCTTGTAAAAACGCCAGCAGCTTTAACATGCTGTCAACGGTGACATCTTTATCGGAGGCCAGCACTAAATCTGTGTCTTTTAAAGCGCTAATTTGCGCTTCTAAAATGGGTTTAAATTGCGCCCAATCCTCATATTGTTCACCGTCCAGTGCCCAAGCAGGGGTACCCGCTAGCATATTAATGGTCATGGACTCACTATCTTGTATGCTGGATAATGCTTGGCTGTCGGTGTCAGGCAAATCGACTTCTAACGATTGCAGGGGAATATTGGCGGTGAGCAGCAAAAACACCAGCACAATAAAAATAATATCCAGTAGCGGCGTAATGTCGGGTGTTAATGAGCGCCACCCACCGTTAGTGGTATCGGGGCGGCCTATCATGATGTACATCCCCCTAGCGCAACGCCATCAAGGTGCAAGTTACACTGGTTAAGCTCATGGGTGAGTTTGTCAAGTAATCGGTCGGCCCATAAGCCAAAAAGTTGGGCTCCGGCAATGGCCGGTAGCGCAATCATTAACCCCGCGGCTGTGGTGCTCATGGCTAAGCCCAGCCCGTCGGCAAGTAAGGCAGGTGTCACAGGGTTACCGCTTTCACCAATGCTGGCAAACATACTAATCAGCCCCAATACCGTGCCCAGTAGCCCGAGTAAAGGACTGATCACGCCGACTAAAGTCAGTACACGTAACCCTGAGTGAAGCTTGCGCCTTTGTTGTTGCAGCCAAATGCCGGCTAAGTCTTCACGGGTCGCTTTGTCACAGTCTTTGTGCTGCACTAATAAACGACAGCCTTGCAAAATCAATGAGTGCGGGTTGTCCAGTTCCACTGATGAAAAATTATTACCTGCTAGGCGTAGTTGCTTTTTTTCTTGTTCGCCCCGAGAGCTCACCCACAGCAAGGTTAACCCTCGTTCAAGCCACACCGCCAAAGTGATAACAGAACAGATAATTAGAGGCCAGCTCATTAGGCCTAATTGTTGATGTAATTGATGTAACAAGGTCATGATTTAATCCAACTTAAAACGAATGGGAATATGAACGCGATGGGCAATGCCTTGACCGTTTTCTATATACGGAGAGAAACGGTATTTAGCAACGCCCTTTAAGGCGGTAGAGTCTAGGGCTTTTACCCCAGATGATTGTACTATCACCCGCTTGGTTTGATCGCCGCGCTTATCTAACCAAACCTCAATGATGACAGTGCCCTCTTGGCCACGACGACGGGCCCGAGACGGGTAAGAAATAGGGGCGGGTCTACTACGAAAGCTCGGTCTTTCAATACGCTTAGGAGCACTGTTTTTTGCTTTGGTTGCCGGTTTTTTAGCCACCTTTTTAACTGGCTCAGGTTTAGGCTCAGCTTTGGGCGCGGGGGTTGGCTTAGGCGCAGGCTTTGTGACCGGCTTGGGCGTTGGTTCTGGCTTGGGTTTAGGCTTGGGCTTGGGCGTTGGTTTTGGCGCAGGTTTCGGCTTAGGTTTTGGCTTGGGAACAGGCTTAGGCTCTGGTACTGGCTCAGGTTTAGGTTCAACCACAGGTTCGGGCTCAGCACTTGGTTGAGTGACGGTGGGGATCATTTGCACGCTAATAGGGCCGGGCTCGGCGGGTGGGGCGGCAATACTCAGATCCTGATTGTCCATGGCGAGTGCCAATAGGCCGTGCAATAACAAAGAAGCCATTGCAAAAACTGCGTAGCGTTTCAAGCTCACTAGAAAACCTCAAGCTATAAATGAGAGTTATTTCGATTTCGTAATGCCATAGAATACATATTTTAAGCGCAATGTCTATCGCTATTACTATAAGTATTGCTAATGATAATGAGTTGCATTGGGTGTTGTGTTGTATTAGCCTGCCTATCTTCAACTAAAGACCGAAAATGAGCGTTAGCTTATTTACTTTCACTAACTTATTTGTCTTAAAAGAGACTATGAATTGAGAGCGTGAGGTGAAGGTTTTACTGCGCTTTGAGTGGGCTTCTTTATTATATAATGCAAGCCGCAGCGTCTTAAATTGCTTTATCAGAGGATTAAATTGGCATGCCTGAGCTAACCAGCCAAGTGCTTGAACTGTTAGAAAATGAACCTAAGTTACGTCCAGCCGCCATGGCCAAACAACTCAATGTATCAGAGTGGGAGCTGGTTTGCCGTCTTCCTCACGAGCTGATTGTTCCATTGGACGGCCAACATGCCCAAGCAATTTTAGAGCAAGTGGCCACTTGGGGGAGAGTGACTACCATTATTGAAGTGGCAGGTTCTATCTTTGAAGTGAAAGCTCCTGTCCCCAGTGGGCGCCTTGGTTATGGTTTTTATAACCTTCAGGCTGAATTTGGTGAGTTAGATGGTCACCTTAAACTGGATGCAGTGGCCAATATTTCACTGCAAAGTAAGCCGCACCGAGGCAAGGAAGCCTATGCGATAGTGTTTTATGACGCACAAGGCAATACTATTTTTAAGATTTATTTAGGTCGAGACGAGCAAGGGATATTGTTTCCTGATCAAGTCGCGCAATTTAAGGCGTTAAAGGAGCTAGCCAATGTTTAATAAACAAGAACGTTTACAAGGACGATTAGAGCCAGAAATTCGTGAATTTCGTGATGCTAGCCAAACCTTGGTGCTAGCAACGGTTGATAATGCAGGTACACCTAATGTGAGCTATGCTCCTTTTGCTTTGCTAGAAGATGGCTATTACATCTTGATCAGCGAAATGGCACGTCATACTAAAAACTTACTGAATAACCCAAAAATTTCGCTAATGATGGTGGCAGACGAGCAAGATAGCCGCACCTTATTTGCGCGTAAGCGTCTTACTTTTGATGCGCGCCCCGAGCGTGTGACACGTGATACACCTGCATGGCAAGTAGGTATTGATGCCCTACGTGCACGATTTGATGAGACTGTTGATGGTTTAAGCCAGTTGGAAGATTTTCATTTATTTCGCTTAGTACCACTGAAAGGTTTATTTGTGAAAGGCTTTGGCCAAGCGTTTGCGGTGAGTGGTGATGATTTAGTGGATGTGTTGCACCTAACTGACGGCCATAGAAGCGTGGCCTCGGCCAGCTAATTCACTGCGCTGTGCATAAAAAAGCCCGTTAATTGAATGATTAACGGGCTTTTTATTGGTTATTTTTGAGGGGCTACCACACAGCACCAAGAGCGATTATGATAGGTACTTAACGGTAATATTTATATTAATAGAGTCACCCAATAACAAACAAGGATGGATGATATATGGCTACTACTTGTGTTGGCGATATTATGATCCGCAACTTACAGACGCTCGATCAATCAGCGACGTTAAAAGATGCTCACGACATGATGCGCGAAAAAAGCATCAGGCACATTCCAGTAGTAGATGCCTTAAGCGGCAAGTTGATGGGGGTATTAACGCAAAAACGCATGATTGCTACCATTATGGGATTGTTATCTGATTATGGTGTGAGCGCGCTAGAGCGACGTGAGCGCCAGTGCCGAGTGGTGGAAATTATTGATGCCGACTTTGAATCTGTGGATCTGCATGCGCCTCTCACTGAGGTGGTCGATTTTTTTCTTAATAATAAACACGGCTGTCTCACCATAGTCGATGATCAGCAGTGTTTGATTGGCATTGTTACTTCATCTGACTTTGTGCGTTTATGTGCCGAGCTACTAAAAAAATGATTCTCGCTATAACAGCTTGGTTTAATATAAACAGCTCACATACTTAGCTGTTTGGTATTGATGTTGCACTGACCGCTAATGGCTGACGGCTTATTGCTGTCTGTAAGGACTCCCATGCGTTTAGCTTTTCAATTTTCTCACTTGTCTGCTGGCTTTATTGCAGTAT
This sequence comes from Oceanisphaera sp., assembly GCF_052084945.1. Classification (NCBI taxonomy): domain Bacteria; kingdom Pseudomonadati; phylum Pseudomonadota; class Gammaproteobacteria; order Aeromonadales; family Aeromonadaceae; genus Oceanisphaera; species Oceanisphaera sp. The sequence goes on along the minus strand of NZ_JBQDEX010000011.1, from coordinate 5,207 downwards.
TGGTAGGCTACACCAGCTCAGCGGCCATTATCTTTCAAGCCGCTGCTGCCGCTGGCGCTAGTCAGGCACAAATTAGCTCTTGGATGTGGGCGCTGGGCTTAGGCATGGGGGCGACCTGCATTGGTTTTTCGTTACGTTATCGCGAACCTATATTAACTGCTTGGTCTACGCCTGGTGCGGCGTTATTGGTGACAGCACTAGCAGGCGTGCCCATGAGTGAGGCCATAGGTGTCTTTATTTTTAGCTCAGGCCTTATTTTGCTGTGCGGTATTACCGGCTGGTTTGATCATATTATGCAGCGAGTGCCACCGGGCTTAGCTGCCGCTATGTTGGGAGGTGTGTTATTAACCTTTGGCCTAGACCTATTTAACTCAGCAGAAACGCAGCCGTGGTTAGTAGGGGCTATGTTAATCACCTATTTAGCCTTACGCCGCCATTTACCGCGCTATGTGATCCCACTGAGTTTATGTGTGGGGTTGGCAGTAGCTGCCGCCACTGGATTATTACAGTTTAATCAGCTGAGTTGGCAGTTAGCCAAGCCGGTATTAATGATGCCCAGCTTTTCTCTTACCAGCTTAATTGGTATTGGCATTCCATTATTTGTGGTCACTATGGCCTCACAAAATGTACCCGGCATTGCGGTATTGCGTGCTCATGGTTACCACACTAAAGGTTCACCTTTAATCAGCTGGACCGGCATTACCGGCGTATTACTGGCCCCTTTTGGCGGCTTTGCCTTTAACTTGGCGGCCATTAGTGCGGCTGTGTGCATGGGCAAAGAAGTGGATGCTGACCCCAAGCAGCGATATAAAGCCGGTGTGTGGGCGGGGGTATTTTATTTATTGATGGGCGTTTTTGGTGCCACTGTAGTCGGTTTATTTACCGCTTTGCCTAATGAGTTGGTGATGGCGATTGCTGGGTTGGCATTATTGGGTACCATTGGTAGTAGTTTAACGGTGGCATTAGCTGATGAAAAAGAGCGAGATGCCGCGTTATTAACGTTTATGATCACCGCCTCCGGTGTGGCGTTATTCGGTATCGGCAGTGCCTTTTGGGGGTTATTGGTCGGTGGTATTGTGCACTGGCTGAATGTAAGAAACCGGCCCCCCTCGCGCAAGCGAGGTTAAAATCCAAACAAGCACCCCATGGCCCATCATATTGCACGAATGTAGAGGCCGCTTTAGCTGGCAGGTTTTACGCAGTAAAACAAGAACCCACTATAAAAAAGCCGACTACTGAGTAGTCGGCTTTTTTGTTTTCTGATAGCTTAGCGCTGGCAGCTATGTTTTAACCATCATTACGACGAGGTGATTTATTACTGCGCGGCGTTTTGTTATTGGCTGAGCGTGGGTTTTGGTTGCGCCCAGTGTTGCCACGGCCGCTATTTTGACCTCGGCCACCGGCATTGCCGCGACCACGTTTAGCGGCGGGCTTTTCAATGGGCGGCTGTTCGCTATCTGGTAAGGGTTCAAAACCCGGTAGTATTTCTAGCTCTACGTTTTGTTTGGTGACTCGCTCAATGGCTTTAAGCAGCGGTTTTTCTGCAAAGCACACCAAAGACATGGCTTCCCCTTTAACGCCGGCACGACCGGTGCGGCCAATACGGTGCACATAGTCTTCAGCAACATGGGGCAGCTCAAAGTTAACCACATGAGGCAGTTCACTAATGTCGATACCACGGGCAGCAATATCGGTGGCCACTAAAACTCGCAGTTTACCTGATTTAAACTGACTTAAAGCACGAGTCCGTGCCCCTTGGCTTTTATCACCATGAATGGCCATGGCGGGCAGGCCGTCTTTCTCGAGCTGCATTGCTAAACGGTTAGCACCGTGCTTGGTGCGAGTAAAAACTAACACTTGCTGCCAGTTATGATGACCAATTAAATAACTGAGTAACGCACGTTTGCGGTTTTTATCTACCCCATAAAAACGCTGCGCTATGGTGTCGGCGGTGGCATTGCGTTTTGCCACTTCAATGTGCTCTGGATTGGTGAGCAGGCTTTCGGCTAGTTTTTTTATTTCGCTAGAAAAGGTTGCTGAAAACAGTAAGTTTTGTCGCTTAGAGGGCATTTTAGCAATAATGCGCTGAATATCACGAATAAAGCCCATGTCTAACATGCGATCCGCTTCGTCTAGTACCAGCATTTCAATGCGCGATAAATCAATAGAGCGTTGCGATACGTGATCGAGCAAACGCCCTGGTGTGGCCACCACTACATCTATTTTTCCGCCTAAGGCTTTCATTTGTGGGTTAATGCTCACACCACCAAACATGGCCAAGGTGCGCAATCCACTGTGCTTAGCATAAGCACGGATATTTTCTTCTACTTGTGCGGCAAGTTCACGAGTGGGGGTGAGCACAAGGGCACGCACGGGCGCACGACCATTGGCCAGTGGTTTGGCTTTTGTTTCGCTTAACCGTTGCAGCATAGGCAAACCAAAGCCGGCTGTTTTACCCGTACCGGTTTGTGCGCCGGCCAATAAATCACCGCCTTTTAATACCAGCGGAATGGCTTGAGTTTGAATAGGGGTAGGTTCTGTATAACCACATTCATTGATCGCTTGAACGAGCTGGGCGTTAAGGCCTAGGGAAGCAAAAGACATGAGACTCCGAACTAAAAAGGTCCTAGCGGACGGCTGAGAGGCATTGCCGAGAGGCAAACTTCCAGCATGATAACAGAAAAGCGCAAAAGGCAATAAGTTTAACTGTGAAACACTAAGTTAAGCGCCCAACGCCCAACGCCCAACGCCCAGCGCCTAGCACCAAGCTAAACAAAGGGCTATGTTTTTACAGCGCCGGGCGCTGCTGTAAAGGCTTATCGGTAAAAATCATATTGACTCCCCATTGCGCCAAGGTCTCAGCCTGTAGAGGATCGTTAACGGTATAGCAGTTAAGCTGGTAACCGGCCTGAATTACTTCGTGAGCTTGGGGCTGAGTGAGATAATGATAGTCACAGTGCAGGGCTTGGCAGTCTAGAGTTTGTAATAATATTTGCCAGTTATCAGGTATGCGCTTTACTAATAAGGCGCGTTGAATGCTTGCTAGTTGCTGTTGTAGGTATGCAAGTGTTGCTATATTAAAACTAGAGATCAGCAGTTGGGCACAGTCCACTTGCCCTTGCTCCAGTACTTGGCAGACCCGTTTTGCTAATGGCAGGGCATCACTGGCTGAGTGTAATTTTAGCTCTATGTTTACCTTGATATTAAGCTGGGTGGTACGCATAAGATAATCCGACAAAAGTACCAATCTTTCACCGGCAAACTCGGGTGAAAACCAGCGGCCAGCATCAAGCTGACTCAGCTGCTGCCAACTATGCTGGCGTAATTGGCCGCGACCATTGGTACAGCGTTCAAGGTGCTTATCATGAAATAACACCAGCTGATTATCTTGGGTGAGCTGTACGTCTATTTCTACCCAGCGAAAGCCATGTTGATGTGCCGCTTCTAATCCCGCTAAGGTGTTTTCTGGCGCTACGCTTGCCAGCCCGCGATGTCCACACAGCATCCTACCTCTCTGTTAATAACGTTAAACCGTGGCTTATTTATTGGTGAATAAGATCGTTTATGCGTGCAGTAATGGTTGTTTTCTAACCAATATTAAGCACAAACATATATTCGTAAAGTAAAATTACCTATAATGTGGCTTCGTATTCCTCCTGAGAAATAGCATGCCAATAATCGATCCTCTTAGTTACGGCCAGCATCAATGGCAGAACATTTTGTCTGACTACGATAACACCATGCGTTCTCAGGTAAGAGAGCTAGTGCTAGCCCATAGCCGTGAGCTGACGGATAATTTTTATCAGCAAATGATGGAGCAGCCCGAAGCTCGGGAATTTTTAGCTCATGAAATTGTTAATCAACGACTAAAAGCATCGATGATCCTATGGCTAGAGCAAGCCTTTTCTATTCAAGATACGACGGCTATTCCTGCGGCTGTTGAGCGCCAATTTGAAGTGGGTAAGGTGCATGCGCGTATTAACTTACCCATTAACTTGGTGTCGTTGGGTGCGCGCTTGCATAAGCGTCGCTTGTTAGAGCTGATTTCTCAATTATGGAGTGAGCCCGCCGATTGGCTGCCCGCCGCCAAATATCTGCAAGATGTAATGGATTTATCATTAGAGCTTATGAGCTTGGCATATGTCACTAAGTCGGATCGTAAAAGCCGAGCCGCTGAAGCATATCGATTACATACGTTAAGCTTAAATCTATCTGTTGAGCGAGAGCGACAACGTGCCGCCTTGCTTGATTGGAGCCACGAGTTAATGTTTGCTCTGCACAGTGGTGAGTCGTCGCTAAAAGGTTTGAGTCGTTCTGAATTTGGACTGTGGTTTTACCATCAGGCAGTAACCATCTTTGATGGCGCGCCTGAGCTTAATCAAATTGAGCAAGTGTTACAGCAAATTGATCTAGTGCTACTGCCAGATCTACAAGCAAGTATTTTGCCTCAAGCCAGTGTTATGGTGGGTAAAATGGCGCTATTGCAGCAAGAAGTGAAAGCGATCATTTACTTTATGAGCACCATGTTTGATCGCTACATTGAAATTGATCAAGGCCGCGATACCCTCACGCGTTTGCTTGACCGACGCTTTTTACCCGCTGTGATGAATCGTGAAGTAAAGTTAGCTAAACGCAATAATGGCGTATTCTCAGTGGTATTATTTGATATAGACCACTTTAAAGCCATTAATGATAATCATGGCCATGAAGGTGGCGATATGGTGCTACAACAAGTGGCCAATTTAGTGGCCGGAGCGGTGCGCAGCAGTGACTTTGTGTTTCGTTACGGTGGGGAGGAGTTACTGGTGGTGCTGGTTGAAGTGTCTGCGGCTAATGCACTTAAGATTGCACAGAATATTCGCACCAAGTTAATGGAGAGCCAATTAAAACTGCCTAATAATAACACTCAGCAAGTGACCATGAGCGGTGGGGTGGCGACTTTTGATGGCCACCCCGATTATGAGCACTTGATTAACCGTGCCGATAAAGCCTTATATGGTGCTAAAAGTATGGGTCGTAATACGTGTTTACTCGGCGATTGATAAACAGTTAGCTTTACCTGAACTATAAGCGGGTAAGGGTTCGCCATCTAGACGAGTCGCGGGTAAGTCAGCCACTTGTAACGTCCACAATGGAGTATCTGGTTGGCTTTCTGTGGCAGTAACGGGATAAATAACGGCGATGTTTAGTGCGGGGTTGCGCTGCTG